>CAWLAZ010000015.1:0-17265 GCA_963854955.1 Phycisphaerae bacterium
ACCTACACCGAAACGGGCAAATTTGAAGCGTGGATTTTTCGAATTGCGGTTAACCGCATGCGGGACGAAATGCGCCGACGAAAACGGCATGCAGTCCCCATGGAAAATGAATTGATTGGCGTGCTCTCACCCGGCGTTATCGATCAACGGGATGATGAGGAGGCAGCAAAACAAGTACAGCGACTCAGAAACGCTGTTCGCCAGCTTTCAAGCTCAGATCAAGACATTATTCACATGCGGCATTCTGCCGGCATGAGTTATAAGCATATTGCTGACGTACTTGGGGAGCCACTGGGCACGGTTTTAGCTCGTCAGCACCGCGCCTTGGCAAAATTGAGAAGCCTTATGGATTGTGACGGCTATCTTCAAAGAAGCACAAATAAAGGGGCAATCGACCGCTAAGTCAGGCGTTAGACAAGGAGCACCCCATGAAACACGAAAAACAACAGTTTGAGCAAGAACTAACCAGCGAGGAACGGCAATTGGAATTGCTTCTCGATGAGGCAATGCATGTTGATGCGCCAAGCGGTCTTGCCGATCGAATAGCAATCGCTTCTGTGGATGCACTTCTCGAAGGCCAACTCGACAAAGCACTTGAAGTAAGTGCCCCAAGTAATCTTGCCTCCCGTGTATTTGACGCCTCTGTTGCGTCGTTGCAACAACCGCAGGAAGCAGTAGAACCAATAGCGCACGCGGTCATCTGGCGACAAGTTGCTATGGCTGCTTGTGTTGTCTTTGCCATTCTTGTCGCGGTTCGATTTGGTGCGATGCAACAAACGGCTCCAACCAATGATAAAGTTGTCGCCCAAGTTTTAAGTGTTGAAGAAGAAGAACTTCTTCTTGAAGATTTGCAATTAGAAGAATACGATTATCTTTCTGGCACACGCGAATTGGCGTACGCAGAAGTCGCAGAAAGTCTAAACAGTCTTCGCAATGATGTCGAACTATGGCAGTATGGTTTACTCACCGAGTGACACATTCGTGAAGAAACGGAATCACAACATGATATACACAGCAGTTATTGGCACGTTATGTATCACAGTATTTTCATTGGGCATGGCGCCTTCACACGAGAGTGCAAGTTGTACTTCATTGTGTTTTTCGCCGTTGCTTATGACTTGTTTGCAACCATCTGAAATGGAACGAGAACATCCTCGTGGTCCGGGCGGAATGGATAGGGAACATCGTGGTCCAAACGGAATGAAACCGCGCATGGCTCCTAATGCAAATACGCAACGAGAGAGAACGCAGCGCATGATGCAAGTAGATATGGTTGAGCACATTATGGCTGTAGCAAAAGAAATTGACCCAGACCTTGCGGCGCAACTTGCACTTATATGCGAGTCTGATCCAGAGGCATTTCAAAAGATTTGCCGCAGGCAAGGTCAACGGCTTGGTTCACTCATTCGTTTGCGCGAATCAGATCCAGAGCTGTATGAATTGAAAGTGACGGAGTTAAAAACCGATGCAGAGATTTACAAAGTGACCGAAGGGTTGCGCGGGCTTGATTCAGAAGAGCCCCAAACGTACGCTAAAATTGCAGCCCTTCAGGGATTGGTTCGAGCACGAACAGCGCTCTCACTTCGAGCGCAAACACTGCACCTTAGTCGGTTAGAAGAACACATCAAAGGGCTGAAGCACAAACTTCAGGATACAAGTGATCGTTTTGATGAAATCGTCGAAGAGCGAGTTGCCCAACTCTTAATGAGTATTCGCAAAACCAGCAAGTCAGAAACAACGCAAGCTGAGTGATACCTCGTACCATGTGCGTATGCTGAGTAAAGGCAACGCAAAAAAAACAATGTTAATTTTTGCATTCTTCGGTGCGGCGTTACTATTTTCAAGTTCTTTTTTTTGGGCTATTTCGGACAATGGTGGCGGAAGGCGATTTGAACGAACGAACGTGCAGGTTGCGTTGATGCCACCAACATGGTTGGGCGATGAGAAAAATAAACACGCTCCGTTTGCACTTTTTGGCACCGACCAACTTGGGCGAGATGTCTTTGCTCGGTGTATTGTCGGTGGAGCAATCAGTGTTTGTGTTGGGCTGTTTGCTGCATTTATTGCCGTATTCATCGGGACAGCATGGGGCACAATTGCAGGAGTGCGCGGAGGGAAAACAGACGCAGCAATGATGCGCGCGGTGGATATTCTGTATGGACTCCCATCGATAATGCTTGTTGTGTTGATTACCGTTGCAGCAAATAGTTTTGTGCAAGGAACCCCCACTATGTCGTCCGCATTGCAAGAGTTTGTAAATGTCGTTGCTCTTCTTTCAGCAATCGGCATAGTCAGTTGGCTTACCGTTTCACGAGTCATACGAGGGCAAGTGCGCAGTTTGATGCAACGTCCAGCGATGGATGCCTGCAAAGTCATTGGCGTTGGTCCTCTTCGAACATTTACGCATCACTTGTTTCCTGCCTTGCTTGGGACTATTGTTGTTTACGCAACTTTAACTGTTCCTACTGCAATTCTTTCAGAAGCGTTTTTAAGTTTTCTTGGAATCGGCATACGTGAACCATTACCAAGTTGGGGAAATCTTGCGGCGGACGGCCTTGGGCAGTTAAACCCAGTGCATTCTAGGTGGTGGCTATTGTTTTGGCCTTGCGCTTGTATCGCAGTAACGCTTATTGCTATGAACTGGTTTGGCCAATCACTTCGCAAGTGTGTTGATCCGAGGTCAACAATATAAAATGCCTACCAATGTTTTACACATCCAAAACGTATGCATTTCGTTCGGTGCAAAGACAGCGGTACACGATATTTCCCTCACTTTGAAGGAAGGAAAAACCCTTGCAATTGTGGGCGAATCTGGTTCTGGCAAAAGTGTTGCCGCGATGGCAATTATTGGGTTGTTACCATCGAAAGCAAAAATACAAGGGAGTATTTTGTTTGATGGGATTGAATTACTAAATGCTTCCGCTACGCGCCTTCGTTCAATTCGAGGGAAGAACATTGCGATGATATTTCAAGAACCAATGACGTCACTAAATCCAGTGTTTACAATCGGGGAGCAAATCGAAGAAACTGTTCGGTTGCACAGAACGGTTTCTCGTAAACAAGCAAAGAAAATTACGATGACTGCTCTTGAAGAAGTTGGCATTCCTATTGAACGGTACGCATCGTATCCACATGAGTTTTCCGGCGGTATGCGTCAGCGGGTGATGATTGCGATGGCACTCGTTTGTGAACCAACGTTATTGATTGCTGATGAGCCAACGACAGCGCTTGATGCAACTACTGCAAGGCAAATCATGGAATTACTTCATTCTTTAAAAACTCGACATTCCATGAGCATGCTCTTTATCTCGCATGATCTCAAGTTAGTTGCCTCTATTGCAGACGAGGTTTGTGTGATGCAAAATGGCAGGGTGGTCGAACGAGGAGTTGTAAGCGAAGTGTTGCGTTCCCCAAAATCTGCCTATACCCAAGAACTTGTCTCCAGCATTCCGACCTTGGGTGTAAAAGAACTCACCTAAAAGGATGCCGCGGTGCGGCATCCATTGATTTGTTGCGTATCGATCATCCGCAAGCGCATCCCCAGCCCCAGAATGTTTTATCAAAACGTCCGAGAACCGAAAGGATACATGCGCCGTATGTGTTGTATATGCAGTGCCACTAGACTTGTGGACTGAGCATTGAGCTGACCCATGGAAACATATGGTCCCTTAATCCTCGCTCCGCAAGTTTATGGTAAAGGGGGGACTGCCTTGGAAGGCAGCTGGTATCACGAAAGCTGGAGCGCTATAAACATGGTAAGAATATCCAAAAAAACGTTTAATCAAACAGTTGAGCATTTCACAAACATGCAAACAACACAATCGAGGAAACAGGTATGGAGTTACATCAACTCTATGCCAACGCTTTATTTTGTTCAGTGCGGACAACAATCGTGCCCAGTTCCGTGGATTATGTTTGAGCAAGATGAACCAATTGCTATGGCGTTTACGAATCCAGAGCAAGCATTGCAAGTGGCCGAATCAGTTATTGAAGACGGTGAAAATGTACGCGTGGTTGGATTACCAACAAACGCTGCTGCAATGTATATGACGGCAATAGCAGCGCAAGGCGTGCAATCAGTTTGTTTCAATCATGGACCGGTAAGATTTGATGCTTCAATGGATGAAGTATTACTTTCACTTGATTCAATGACAAGGTTTTAACTACGGTTTTAACTCGCGACCGGTTTCGATGTCCATAACCGACCAGTCAAATTGTTTAGCGAGTCGCACAATGGGCAACCATGCAATTTCTTCTTCAACAATGTGAAGCAACATTTGCTTGATTGGATCCTCGTCAGGCGGGAGTTCAATTCGAATGCCCGGTCCCCACAGCATTGTATCGCCATCAATTTCAGCCCTTGTATTGCACTTCGCGAGTTCTTGCACGATTTCATCACGTGAACCAAGCGGTGTTCTTTGGCCGTCTGCTTCTTCAGTACGAGATTGAATGACAAATTGTTTACCCATAGCTACGCTTCTTCTTCCTTAAGTAAGCAGGATACCGTATCAATCAGTTTATCGAGACTTACCGGCTTGTTTAAATACGCCGAAACACCAAGTGTCTTCGCGTATGCCATATGCCTTTTGCCCTCATTTGCGGTCACCATGACGACCTTCGGAGGCAAGTCCATGCTTAGCAGTTCCTCTAACACAAGAAAACCAGATCGCTTAGGAAGCATCATGTCGAGGATGACAGCATCTGGTTGGCATCGTATTGCTTCAGCAACGGCCTCGGTACCGTCTTCTGCTGTAACTGTTGTTGCGCCCTCGACTCGCATTGCTAAGGCGAATCCCTCGAGTATATCGGGGTCATCATCGACAATTAAAATGGTATGGCCTTCAAGTCGTAGCATGAGTTCTTAAATAGTAGCACTTGCAAGCTTATTGAGTTCGATTTCCGTCATCCACGGCAAAGATTCAAGCTGCTGCATTAGTTTTTTCGGCATGGGCTTGCCCTCAAGTTCAAACTTCGGCCTACTTTTCCATCGCCTGTGAAGCCATAGGTATTGCTCTGGAGCATTCCGAATCATTTGTTCTATTGCTCTGGTGTACCTTGCTGTTATGTAATACAGAGGGTCAGGTTGCGCGTTCCACTCGCTGGGTTCAATATAATCTGTGACGCTTACTTCATACTGAAGGGTGTTTGAAATACGTTTTGCGTGTACAGCAACAATTGGAATGTTGTATCGCATTGCAAGAAGCCCAATTGATTTATACGTTGAAGCAAGCCGTCCAAAAAAAGGCACTTGTATTCCTCGGTCACCAGCATTTTGATCAGCGATAAAACCGATGCTCGTGTTTTGCTCAATTAGTTCTTGCAGAATAGGAACGCCGCCCCATTTAGTTACAATTTGAAGTCCATATTTTTCACGAACCCCTAAAACCCAGTCATGCACAAATGCATTATCGAGCGGTCGAGCAACTGCGGCAATTGGATAGCCAAGCACTGAAAGGGCGTATCCAAGTAACTCCCAATTTCCACAATGTCCTGTTATAAAAATAATAGGTTTGTTTTGATTAAGGCGCTCAGTTACTTTTTCAAGACCAGTAAACGTAATATGTTTTTGGTGTGTTTTTGGCGTTATTAGTGTAGGCATTTTTATGCCTTCCGCAACAAACAGTTGAATCATGTGCGCCATTGATTTTTTAGCGAGGGCAGTGCAATCAGCTTCCGAAAAATCAGGGAAGCTTGTGCGAATGTTATCTAATGCTATTTTTCTTCTTCTAGAACTAGATCGAAAGTACCCAAGCCCAATCCATTTCGACACCCACATATTTAGCTTCATTGGAAAGAGCCCTATAAAACCCGCTAATACGCGCAGAAGTAGGTACTCCAACAATTGCATCAAAGTAGATTTATTTTTCGCCATACGTATGTACGAGTTGGCAACTCGTACGAGTTACCGCCGTTGACCCGTGAGGACGAAGAGGCGATTTGGTGACAGTACAGGAATCTTTGTAGTTTGAGCTTGCTCGAGAAGATGCTTGTAATCTTTGTATGCTTTTTGTTGTCTCGCATATTCGTCGTACATGGAAATCGTTGCGTTCTTGCCGGGTCTATGGAGTGGATTCTTAGGCGCGATGCCAAGAACAAGGAAATCAAGGTCGCCAGGAAGTTCGCCTTCGTCTTCAACAATAACCCCGCCCCAATTGTTAATGATGTCCACAATAAATTTGTTGCTCGCGTCTGGGTTGCCATCACCGTCAGCATCGAAGTTTCCGTGGACAAGGAATGAATAGTTATAGTTCGGATCGTAAATTGGGTTCACAATAATATTGTTGCGAACAATTGGCTGGCTTGAACTTGTTCGAATTATTTTCGCAGTTGAAGTGGTTTTTCCAACTTTGATAACTTCAACGCTTGCTTTGCCCATCGGGTAATTGCCTTCGCTGTCTGGCCGAAGTTGTGACGATGAATCGTAAATATCAAAGCGCATGCCTAAAACAATGCGGTCGTCTGATCCACGGTCAATAAAGACTTCGTTGCCTGTGCCGATTTCTAGGACAGTGCCATCGACAAGAAGTGCTGGATCTACAATATTCATTCGACCTTTATCAAACTTTGTACGTAGATCTGAGATAGTGCTTTCAAGTCGAGCATTTTCTCGACGAAGTACGTTGGCGTCGTTTGTGAGCATCTTGATGCGACCAAGGTTTTCTTCTCGAACATCACTCAATCGGTTCTCTCGACCATCAAAGAATTTGGATGCTTTAACACTTAGACCAGCTGACTCGTCTTGTACATCTTGCCATTCGTTTTTAACAAGCTGCACTTCAGAAGTTTTTGCTTGTGCTTGAGTTTTGAGTTCGGTTTGAAGTGAAGCGATGGTGTCGTGCGCAGTCGAAAGGTCTGTAACTCGTGCATCCAGTTCCTGTTGCCGTGATCGCACCTTGCCTTCTAAACTTTTTACAAGTAAAGAAACAGGGTTATTTGAGTTGATGTTTGGACCAAAAAGTGATTGAAGGTCAATAACAGTTGATTCAGGATTACCAGTAAGCCATTTATTTCGTTCGTCAAGTTCTCCCTTAAGGTAGCCAGTGACGGATTGATTGGAACTTTTTGCAAGCGCAGCAATTTGTTGCAGCGAGTCACCAGAACGTTCAATAGATGTTGCGTACTCATTTAACGAAGCTTCGGCGCTAAGCACAGTTTCGAGTTGCTCTCTGTTGCCTACGTAAAAGACAATACTAAGAACTAATAAGAAAACTGTCGCAAGGACAAAAACAACTAATGATACGATGACGCCTGTACTAGCGCCGCTACGAATAGCCATGAGAATACTCTCCAATTATCGCGTTTTAAAAGTGCCAAACGCGTGGCAGTCAGTGGGGTTTCACGAAAACCTTATAGGGTGATGGGACAGTGTCCGTAGTTCAAGGCTTTTCGTCAAGTTCTATATGGTCATGTATTCATTTTCTGACCCAAAATCATCGTTTTTTGCCATATCTTTCTAAAAATTATTGTTGTTTTTTAGAAAAAAAACGTTTTAGAGGTCTTTAAACAGACGCGTGCCCTGCGATGTATTCAGAGTTCTTTTATGTCCTTCTTTGTGTTGGTATCATAGGACGTTTGTAGCGATAAAATGTTGATTCGCAATTAGTAGAAGAAAGGCAACTTGATATGACCATTACCCCTGAAAATGTACATTCTGTTTTAAAGCAATACCAACTTACCGATGGGTACGATATGGTTGTAGATCTTGATAAATCCAAGGGTGTTTGGATACACGATTCTGCAAGTGGTAAGGACTATCTCGACGCCTTTACTTGCTTTGCCTCATGGCCTCTTGGTTTCAATCATCCTGATTTAATGGACGCATCATTCAGTGAAGAAATTCTTAAAGTGTCGCGAAACAAAATCGCAAACTCTGATTTATATACAACAGAACTAGCGGCGTTTGTTCAAGCATTTGGTTCTAAAGTTACTCCAGAAGAATACCCACATCACTTTTGGGTATCTGGCGGTGCACTTGCAGTGGAGAACGCATTAAAAACTGCGTTTGACTGGAAAGCGCGGAAACTTGGCAGAACAAACTTTAACGATGACGTGAATGACTTAGTAATCTTGCACTTTGAGCAAGCGTTCCATGGTCGTACTGGCTACACAATGAGTTTGACAAACACGATTCCTGACAAAGTTGGTCTGTTCCCGAAATTTAACTGGCCTCGCGTTTCAACACCGTTTTGCGAATTTGACAACGATGGAAACATCGTGAATGATATTGAAGCATCTGAAGCAAAAACTTTTGCTGAAATTGAAAAAGCGTTTGAAAAACATTCAAACCGAATCGCTGCAATTGTTATAGAACCGATGCAAGGCGAAGGCGGCGATAACCATTTTCGCAATGAATTCCTTGAAAAACTACGCCAATATGCAGACGAACGTGAAGCACTTCTTGTTTTCGATGAAGTACAAACTGGATTTTATGGTTCAGGTAAAACATGGTTTTGGCAGCACACAACAGTTAAACCAGACGTTGTTTGTTTTGGTAAGAAAACACAAACGTGTGGTATTTATGCAAGTCGCCGTGTTGATGAAGTTGCTGATAACGTGTTTAATCGTTCAAGCAGAATCAACTCAACATGGGGCGGAAACCTCGTTGACATGGTTCGCTGCACACAATTTATAAAAATCATTGAACGCGATAACATTGCTGACCTTGTAACAAAAGTAGGCAACCATGTTGTTGCAGGACTCCGCGCAATTGGCAAAGATTCATGTGTATACACAAGTGTTCGCGGTAAGGGTTCGCTTATCGCGTTTACTGTTTCAAGCCCAGAGCACAGAGCAGCAATGCTTTCTTCGTTGATGGATACAGGTGTTATCGCACTCCCATGTGGTGTTCGTTCAGTTCGTTTTCGCTTACCTTTGATTATGACAATCGAAGAGGCAGATGAATTGCTCAACCGTACACGCATGGCAGTTGGCAGCATGGCGATGGCGTAATACATTGAGAAGTGCAGCGGCGATTAGTGAACATCTTGACACTCGCACGGCAGGCATCGAGATAGCAGAATTGCTTGAAACGGCGATAGCAGGTCCGACAGATGTCGTCTTTGTCTTTGCAAGTTTTCATCATCGGGAAGCGCTCGAATTTGCCATTGCGGATATTCGCAGGACACTCGCTCCGAAAACGATTATTGGATTGACAACCGAATCGGTTGTCGGTTGTGACTTGGAACTTGAAGGCGTGGCGGGACTTTCTGCAATTGCGATGCACCTTCCGGGCGTTGAACTTAATGCATGGACAACAACCCCTAAGCGTCCAGTACCAATTTCAAGGCCCGAGGCTATTCCCGAATGGATCGGGTTGAAAGACGACACAAAAGGAGTGTTTTTCTTTGCCGATCCATTTTCAACACCGATTACACGTTTGCTTCCAGCCCTTGTCAATTGCCGAGGGGAAGAGAATCCCTTGCCAATTATTGGAGGTATGGCATCTGGCGCATCCCAGGCGAGGTACAACCGTTTGTTTTTAGACGACAAGCAAATCCGGCATGGAGGCATTGGGTTGACGGTATCAGGTCCGCTTGAACTCGATTGTATTGTGAGCCAAGGATGTAGACCAATTGGCGAACATTACCGTGTTACAAAAACTCAAGGCAATGTGGTCCTTGAACTTGGAGGACGTCCCGCACTGGAAGTACTTCAAGATCTTGCCCGAAGTGTTGGAGCGAAGGAACGCGACTTTCTTCAAGGTGGGTTGTTACTTGGCGGAGTTATTAATGAACACAAAAGTTATTTTGGTCGAGGCGATTTTTTAGTGAGGTCTATTCTTGGAATTGACCGAAATCGCAAAGGCATAGCAGCAGGAGAATTTTATCGTTTGGGTAAAACGGTCCAGTTTCATGTTCGCGATGCGAAAACTGCAGTGGAAGATTTACAATTGCTGTTAGATTCGCAACAACTAGGCACGCAACCATTTGCAGGTTTACTTGTAACTTGTAATGGTCGGGGTCGAAGTTTGTTTCACGAAGAGGACCACGACCTAACAATCATTCGAGAGCGTCTCGGTGAAGTCCCTATTGCGGGCTTTTTTGCCGCGGGTGAAATTGGCCCAATTGGCGGCAAATCATTTTTGCATGGACACACGGCGTGCCTCACACTCTTTCGCGGGCTTCAACAATAACACTATTCAATGGAATGCAATTTTAATAACGGGCCTTCTTGCACGAGTGTAATTTTGGTAAAAATATATGAACCACGAATGTTTTTTGTAAAAGTATACACAGTTTTATTTTCATAAGTAGAAATATATGTGTCGCCAGAGCGGCTTCCACTCATCATGCGTTGCAATGTTTTTGCGATATTTTTTCTGTTGGTCAAAAAGAATGATTTGAACGTTTCTAATTTGTCGTCCAATGATTTATAATACGCTTGTGTTTTTTTACTGATGACGTGATTGAAAAGCAAGTCCCAATCTTTATCCCGTAGGCACGTTAATGCCTGTGTAAAAATATGGGTAGGCAGTACTGCGCGCAACGTTGTATCACCCGTGGCATCATTTTTTTCAACAAGCTGAATTGAATCAATGTATTGGGCCATAGCGCTGCTTACAGGTTTTTTTGTGTTGGAGTATTTGACAATGGTCCCATCGGCACGCACTGATTCAGCAGGTAAACTTCTGCCCATGGCGCTGTGCCAAGAGGGACTTGTTCGGTACTCTGTTTTTTGTGTCGCGCAACCGGCAACAATTCCCAAAAACACGAACAGTACGAGAATAAATCGAAGTAAATGCATCAATGCTCCGCGACAAGCGGGCCGGCATCAAGATCAAAGATAAAGAGCGCCACCCATAACTGACTCGTTCCAGTGACTCTTTTGCTTGTCCACATGAGCAGTGTGCCCGTGTCATCAAAAGCAGGCAAGCCATCAAAGCTCTCTGCATGCGTAATTCGACGGCGACGAATGCCATACCGAGTAGTGCCATTAATCTCACCGCTGTCTGCGTCGCATACGAACAATTCATAGTTGCGATGACTAATTTCACTTGTTGCGTAAATTAAGAACCGACTGTTTGGGTGCCAGAATGGACCCCAGTTTACGTGTTCATTATCCGTGAGTTGGTATTCTTTTTTGATGCCAACGATTGCACCGCCATCATCAAACTTCAACTCTGCTACATAAAGTTGCAACAAATCATTTCCTCTTCGATCTGATCGATAAGCGATTCGTTTTCCATCGGGCGAAAAGAATGGACCGCCGTCGTACCCTGCATCGCCAACGATAAGTCGGTCCACCCCTGTTTTGGTATCGGTTATGTAAATGTCGCCTGCGCCACTTGCAAGTGAGCAGTAGACGATATGTCTTGCGTCTGGGCTCCACGATCCTTCAGCGAGATAAAAATTGTTATCTGTTACAAGTTCTACTGTTGCACCTGTTTCTAGATTTTTCGAAACGATATTCATCTTTGGTGGAAATGCCCAACGATATCTACCGGTACCCCGTTGGTATCCGGGAATGTCTTCATTTACAAGTGGAGTAGTTGTTGTCGCGTACATGACAAGATTTTCATTATTTGGATGAAACCAACCACATGTATTTGCAGATCCTTCATTGCTTAGGCGAATGACATTTTTAAGGCCTATAACTGCACCGCTGTCATCGAAGGTTAAATCAGCGATGTACATGCCATAATCGTTATCAGGTTCTTCGCCTTGAGCAGGGTGTTCAATCGCTTGGAAAATAATTCTTTTTCCAGTTGGGTCAAAATACGATTCGCCAGCTTTAAGAAAAAACGCAGGATCTGTAAGTAAGATAGGCGTTCCGATTGCGTTAGCTTCATCTGGATGTAATGGAGTTAACTGTCCGGCGAGAAGAGAAACCAATAGTGCAATACAATATGTCATGAGAGCATTTCCTTTTGAATGAACGAACCATACATCATACGTCTCCTGCATATGTTCCGCACGAGATCCCAGTCATCTACCATGATGATTATATGGTTGTGCTTGATAAGCCCTCTGGGTTGTTAAGTGTAAAGGGGATTGGCCCAGACAAAATAGACTGCCTTGCTGTCCGAGTAGCATCAGCTATCGAGGGCGCAAGAATTGTGCATCGGCTGGATATGGATACGTCGGGCGTGATTTTGATGGCACGAGATGCAGATACGCACCGAGAATTGAGCAGACAATTTCAAGACAGAGAAGTCAAAAAAACATATATCGCAATTGTCGCAGGCGCTGTTGAAGGCGATTCGGGGCTTATCGATATTCCAATTCGTAAAGATTTTGATAACCCACCTAGACAGTGTGTGGACTATGAACAAGGAAAATCATCGCAAACGCCTTGGAAAGTGCTCGAACGCGAAGAGGACCGAACTCGCTTGGAGTTAAAACCTGTGACAGGTCGTTCGCACCAGTTGCGCATTCATTTGCGAGAACTTGGTCACCCGATTCTTGGCGATGATTTGTATGCGCCCATTAATCTGCAACAATTAGCGCCAAGACTTTTACTTCATGCGTTGGACCTTACTGTAACGCATCCCGCAACTTGTAAGCCGATTCAGTTTTATGCGAAGTGTCCGTTTTAACGTAGGGTCATAACGGGTCTGGTTTTACACTGAAGCGGCGGGTTTGGTCTTAAACTGAGATCAGCGTACGTAGTTTGATTTAGTTTTCCTGTAAGCGTTGATGAACTGGAGGTCCCCTAAAGGACCTGACCCTTAACCCCCATGAGTAATTCAGCGGTGTAACAACAACCTATTATTTTACTATTTTCGTTTACAAGTCGTTTGTACTCTGCAGTCAGGGGCAGACCCGCCGAAGACCCGTTACGGACTAGTTGAATAACATGGTTCCGCCATATAACAAATATTGGCGCCCACTCAGAACTTGGAAACATTTAGCTGAACAAGATCAAACATTTACTTGAGAACAGGTCTGGTTATACTCTTCGAGTTCTGATTTGCCTACAGTCTGGTACGAATGCCGTGTAGGAGAATATGGAATCTGGAATATTACTTTACGGGAGTTCACTAATTGGCCAACTTTAGGTGAACCGATTGAATTCAAGTTTCCTCCCTGATATCTGCATCGTTCACTCAAGAGTTCCTCAGGTGAACCCTCTGTGTAGTCTTTGTAGAGGCACCATATTTGGAATCAGTTTTCCCAGAAGATTTTTTATATGTAGCTGTTGTAAAAGTCATTACAGATTTTGGGCAAGGCAATCCAGAAAGCGACTATGTTATGGATGGGATTGTAAATCATGCGGACCTTCTCCAAGTAATTGAGGTGTTTGGCTCAACACAGTCACTTTAACCCATGCCTTAACTAGAAGGGGACGTCATTAATATAGAAAGTAAGAAGCTGTAGTTTTCTATGGTCGGCAAAAAATGGCGACAGATCACTTTGGTGTAACTCTAAAGTTAACATAATGTACTGCCCTAACTACTAGGCGCGTCTCTTTTTGCGGGTGTTTATATTATTGGCTTACGATAAATTAGAGGTAACCAATAAAAAACGGCACGAAATCGTGTGGATTTCGTGCCGTTTGTAATACAAGGTGTTTACTAACTGTTTGTGCCGGTTGGTTCTGTCTTTGGTTCTTCAGATTTTTCTGGGTGCTTAACACTGAAGAAAAGGTGGTCATCGTCTTTTTTATGTGTAACATCGATGTGGTCACCAGAAGTGTAATCACCACCAAGAAGTGCTTCTGCAAGTGGGTCTTCAATGAAGGACCCAAGCGCACGTCGTAACGGACGAGCTCCAAAGTCAGGGTTGTAACCCTTTTCAATGAGGAAGTCCTTTGCAACTTGATCAAGTTTCATTGTCATGCCCTTGCTCTTTAATCGAGACTTGATTTTTGAAAGTTCAATGTCAATGATTGAGTAGAGATCGTCTTTAGTTAGTGAATGGAAAACGATAACATCGTCTAGTCGGTTGATAAACTCAGGGCGGAAGAACTTTTCAGTTTCCGAGAGCACGCTCTTTTTAAGTTTTTCGTAATCCATGACTTCTTCCTTCTTACCGAAGCCGAAGGAATGGCCGCCTTTGATTAAGTCGGAGCCGATATTTGATGTCAAGATAACAACCGTGTTTCGGAAGTCAACGTGTCGTCCAAAGGAGTCGGTCAAACGACCTTCTTCCATAATTTGGAGCAACATGTTGAATACGTCGCTGTGTGCTTTTTCAATTTCATCGAAAAGAACAACGGCGTATGGTTTGCGGCGGATCTTCTCTGTGAGTTGACCGCCTTCTTCGTAGCCAACGTATCCGGGAGGTGCGCCAACTAATCGTGAAACGGTGTGTTTCTCCATGTACTCAGACATGTCAAGGTGTACGAGTGAGTCTACATCACCAAACATAAATTCAGCAAGTGCTTTTGCAAGCAGGGTTTTACCAACACCAGTTGGTCCAAGGAACAAGAAGGAGCCCATCGGTCGGTTTGGGTCTTTAAGACCACTGCGGGATTTACGAATTGCTTTTGCAATTTGTGTAATACCGTCGTGCTGGCTGATGACTGTTTGGTGCAATTCGTCTTCAAGTTGCAAGAGTCGTTGGGACTCTGCTTCTTCAAGACGAGTAAGTGGAACACCGGTCATACTTGAAACGACTTCAGCGATGATGTTCTCATCAACAACAGCAGTCACTTCATTAAGTTTTTCACGCCATTCTTTTTGAATGTCGTCTTTCTTTTTACGGAGTTTTACAGATTCGTCACGAATGGCAGCGGCTGCTTCGTAATCAGCGCCTTTAACGGCTTCGTCCTTTTTAACTTTAAGAAGTTCAAGTTCTTCTTCATAGTCAGCCATTGAAGGGGGCTTGGTCATAGATTTCAAACGAAGGCGTGCACCCGCTTCATCTATAACATCGATGGATTTATCTGGTTGCACACGGTCTGAGATATATCGATTAGAAAGTTCAACAGCAGCAATAATTGCTTCTTTAGTGTACTTCACACGGTGGTGTTCTTCGTACCGTGAGCTAAGCCCAACAAGAATGTCAATAGTATCTTCCTTGTTTGGTGGGTTCACAACGATGGATTGGAACCGACGTTCGAGCGCACTGTCTTTTTCGATGTATTTACGATACTCGTCAAATGTTGTTGCGCCGATGCACTGAATTTCACCGCGTGAAAGGGCGGGTTTTAATACATTTGATGCATCGATGGCACCTTCAGCACCACCTGCACCTACAAGGGTGTGAAGTTCGTCGATGAACAATAGGATGTTCTTCGCTCGTTTTACTTCATTCATAACAGCTTTAATGCGTTCTTCGAATTGCCCGCGGTACTTGGTACCGGCAACCATCATTGCAAGGTCAAGCACGATAACGCGTCTGCCGTGAAGTAAGTCTGGAACTTCTTGTTCAATGATGCGCTGCGCAAGGCCCTCGATGATTGCAGTTTTACCGACGCCAGCTTCGCCAATAAGAACAGGGTTGTTTTTTGTTCGACGACAAAGGATTTGGACAAGACGTTCGATTTCTTTGAACCGTCCGATGACTGGATCAAGCTCGCCTTTTTTGGCAAGTTCAGTCAAGTCGCGACCAAAACTGTCAAGAGCAGGGGTTTTACTTTTTCCTCGACGAGGTGCAGGGCTCGGCGCATCGCCTTGTGGCTCCATGTCGCCTTCCTCTGTTTCTTCCAGTTGTCCAACGCCAGCGCCAAGAAGATTAAGTACTTCTTCGCGCACATCTTCAAGTTTAAGACCGAGATTCATTAACACTTGTGCGGCGACGCCGTCTTGCTCACGGAGCAAGCCAAGAAGAAGGTGCTCGGTACCAACGTAGTTGTGGTTGAGGGAGCGAGCTTCCTCAATTGCGTACTCGATGACTTTCTTTGCGCGTGGTGTTTGCGGCAATTTCCCCATTGTGACGACGTCAGGGCCGCTTTTGACAAGTTTTTCAACTTCTAGGCGTACCTTTCGAAGGTCAATATCTAAGTGCTTTAGGACATTAGCGCCAACGCCTGACCCTTCTTTGACGAGGCCAAGAAGGATATGTTCGGTGCCAATGTACTCATGATTAAAGCGCATGGCTTCTTGGTTTGCAAGGGACATGACTTTTCTAGCGCGATCTGTTAAACGTTCAAACATATATTCGGTTCTCCGCCCGCATGATATGCGGAATGTGCTTTTTAGGGTGCAAAAAACAGCACCCACCTTTACTACAATCGGTGCAACTTCCATTCCATTTGAGAACTTCTTTGGATTAAAGAAAAAAACATCATATAACCCAATAGAAGCGCTTGTAAATGTCCATTTTCATCATTAATGACAAAGGGCAGGCACAATTTCCTCCCCTTTTTTAAATGACTCAGAGTCAATAAAATAGAGTCAATTTTATAAGATGATGTGGCCGCCACGGAGGTTGACGACGATATCGCCACGGCGAGCGATTTCGTGATTGTGCGTGACCATAATGACCGTAAGCCCACCGTCGTATAACTCGCTCAAAACATCGAGAATTTCTTTTCCGGTTTCCTCGTCGAGGTTGCCAGTAGGCTCATCGGCAAGAAGCACAGCGGGGTCATTGACAAGAGCGCGAGCAATCGCGGCACGTTGGCGTTCCCCACCAGATAACTCACGAGGTCGATGCGCCAGTCGATGCCCAAGGCCAAATTGCTCAAGCAATCGTTTCGCTTGTGCCTTGTTTTCTGCTTTTAATTTTTGAGTGCCAGCGAGCATTGTTGGCAAAAGTGTATTTTCAAAAATACTTAACTCAGGCAATAAATGATAAAACTGAAATACAAAACCAATATCGTTGTTTCGGTATTGATTAATTTTTCGGTTTGAACGATTCCATACAGATTCGCCATTGAACAACACTTCTCCACCACTTTTGTCCGGTCGGTCGAGTCCCCCAAGAAGATGTAAGAGTGTGGATTTACCTGAACCGCTTGAACCAAGAATAGTTGTCCACTCGCCTGCTTGCACTTGTATAGAAGCGTCATGCAACACAGGGACTTCCAAGCTTCCGAGTCGATACGTCTTCTTTAAGTCAATGCCTTCAATAATTGGAATATCACTCATGACGAAGCGCCTTTACTGGATCGGTATCCGCCGCTTTTGCAGAAGGAATAAGCGCGCCAAGTACGCAGAACAGTACAGCACCACACACAGTAAAGATTGCCGATGGCCAGTCCACGCTGTTTGGAATGACAGCAAAGTAATACACCGAAGCATCCCAGATGATGAGGCCTCCTATATGTCGGATGAATAACACAAGCCCACCAATTCCAGCAAATGTGATAAGCCCAATGGACCCAAGCACAATAGGCAAAATCATTCCAGAGCGGCCCTTGATGATGGTATAGATACAT
>CAWLAZ010000016.1:0-17024 GCA_963854955.1 Phycisphaerae bacterium
TCGGTTACTGGGGACGCGAAGTTTACCATAATTTGAATTGGGTTGTTTTGCCAAGACTCAGCTCATTTAATTACCCAAGGGGTAATTAATCGGAAGATAATTCGCCACGATACTCGACTTGAAGAGCGTTATTGAACCAATTGAGCATGTTTATGTACCCAATGAGAAAGGTCAACTCGACTATCTCTCCTTCGTTGAAATGCTCGCGGAGCTTGTCAAACATCGAATCAGGAATACGATTGGAATCTGCAAACATCAATTGAAGATATTCAATTGCACAAGCATATTCTGGTTTTAAACTCTCTGTATCTTCAAGCATTTTTATAGGGTCTTCGCTGATGCCTAAGCCCTTTGCAATATCAATGTGACTGCTTGTGCAAAATTGACAATGGTTGTTGATTGACGATTGCAAGATGATGAGTTCTTTGAGTTCCCTTGGGAGAGCGCCACCGGGATAGACTGCGTTGCCTAATGTTTCCATTGCTTCAAGAAGCGGTGGGCACATTGCCATGGTTGAGACCATGTCATGTGGTTGCCCTCCTTGCTTTAGAATTGCATTGATCTCTTGAAAACTTTCGTTATGTTCAAGCGTTGCAAATGCTTTTGCAAGTTTTTCTTTGTCGACCTTAATTCGCACAGATGCATCTTAGAGTGGAAACAATCACTAGTGCTAGTTGCATTGGAATTAGTTATGAAGCTACTTGTTATTTTCTGCCGTTTGGTTTCTTGGGCGTAATGCTATTTGGTTTGGCTGAAGTGGGCTTACTAGGAATTGGAAGTTCACGAAAACCAGAGTTGCATATTCCCCAATCAGCAATAGTAGCCAGAATGTCCGCAACATCAGTCATATCATCGCCGGTTACATCACCAAAGGGACTGCCCCAATTTGCAATAATCTCTAAGAAGTCTGAAATATCTACCATGCCATCATGTGTTAGGTCAGCAGGGCAAGGTGCTTCTGAAAGTGAAAAATTACGCATCATTCCCATGTCTTCATGGGGGAGGTTGTGGCAGTGCCACATAAAGAGGCCGGTGTGACGACTCCATCGTACGAGAAACTGTACAGTTTCGTTTGGCATAATCATAAAAGTATCATGCCAACCACTATCAACGAGCCCATGCTTTATGGTGTTGTATGAATCTTCGCTGTCAGGGTCTACCATCGAGCGGCTATGAATTTGAAACTGTCGACCATGAAAATGCATCGGATGTGCAAACTGAATGTTGCCTTCATGATTTGTCATTGTGATTAACTCAAGTGTATCGGCTGTGGCTCGTTCATTTTCTACTGTGCCAGTCATGTCCGACATGTCCCACATTTCACCATTAAGTAAAAACATACCGCCTTCAAAAGTAATTGGCCAATATTTTTCACTTTGAATATCTGCAACATCATAGACTTCGCCCATGGGCACAAGTGATGTTGGAAGTATGAGTGTTTCTTCTTCTGCACGGTCAATTGAAAATGTCATGAGATCTATTTCATTGCCTTGGCCGATACCTCCAGCAAATTCATCATATGCAAGAGTTTTTAAAGTGACGACATCACCTACATTTTTATCAGTAAAGTCTGCCCACAGTTCATATCTTTCGCCCGGACCCATAAGGAGGTAAGGATATTCCTCTGGTGCGTCAAGAAGTCCACCATCTACGCCAAGGACAATAATTGGCGTGCCATCATCAAATCCAAGTTTTAGAATTCTCGATTGACTTCCGTTGAGTAGGCGAAGCCTATATATTTTTGTTGCCGCTGAATAATTGTAATTTGGTTGACCATTTACAAGTTGTGTATTACCAAAATGACCCATCATGTTTGCGCCGCTATAAACCAATTGGTTATCTGCAGTGAAATCTGCATCGTGCAGGCAAAGCGGAAGGTCGAATTCACCCCTTGGTAAATCGAGTGCTTGCTCTGCAGGATCGCTGACAATGAAAAAACTTTTTAATCCCATATATACTTGTTGGCCAGTCATCATGTCTGGGTGTGGGTGGTACCAATATGTTCCAGCACGGTTTCGTACGATAAATTCGTAGTCATAGGTTTCACCTGGGCCAAATGCATCTTTTGGATGTCCGTCTGATATTTCAGGAATATCAAGCCCATGAAAATGTGTAGTTGTTTCACCCATCAGATTATTTTGCTGATGAATCTGTACGTGGTCTCCAGTATTGACTGAGATAATTGGACCCAGGAAAGAATTTGGAATTACACTGAGTGTTGAAGATGGCCCTTGTGTCAGGGAGGCGTTGTACCTCCATGTGACTGTTGGTTCTCCGGATAAGACCTGCTGCGAACTAACTGATGAAGTCAAATCGAGGACAATAGTGTCAGCAAGCAGGGAAGTTCCAAGAGCGCTTACTATTGATAGTGTGCAGTAGGTAAATTTCATGGTGTCAGGTATTCTCATGGTGTTAGGGATATGTAAAAATATGTGGTGTTAGGGATATGTATAAATATGCTCTTGTATTCGAGTAAATCAAGTGTAAGTTCCCCGCAATTTTGAATAAATCCGTCTGTGAGGCGTATTGGGTATTATTGGACCAATGCCGCACCATCTTATTGGATACGCACCCTAAGGTGGTTACAAGGTGTAGGTTGAAAAAAACCCCGTCGTGGGTCAAGCCGACGATCGGGGTTTGGTTATTGCAGATAAATCTGCAACGGGAGGGAGGGAGCAAATAGAGAAGGTCGTCGATACATTCGGTTGTTTGAAAGGATAGGTTCCTTAAACAAACCCCTATTTGAGATTAATTTGAGAATGCCACAAGCGCAAACGGAGCTTATACTTTTACTTTGTTCGGTTTTGTAGTGCAGTCTGGTCAATGATTCCAAAAGTACCGCTTCGAAGGTACACAAAGACAAAAACCCATTATTCTTGCTTATAGAACATAAAAACCCAAATTCAATTGCTTTTTTGGTGGAACCGTGCATTATGTGTTTACGAAGATTTAGGGGTGGCGGATGTCGATTCCGCTAATTGCCTATTTTACCAATTAGAGAGGAACCCTTTTTCATGTTACGACCTTCAACAATTTCATTTGCTGTATTAGCAATTTGCGCTTCAACGCCATTTGCTTTTGCAGCTCCTTCGTCGCAGTTGTCAATGGATCAACTTCGACAAGCACATCCAAAACTTCAAACCCTCGATGTTGGCGGCACGTTAACAAAAATGGTTGCACCCGATATGTCAACGGGGAGCACCGCTGAACGATCAGCACAAAACTTCCTTCGCACATGGTCTCACGCATTAGGTGTGGTCGCGAGCGACTTTATTGCTGAAGGTCCATTTGAGGATGGTCATCACACACAACCAATTATGTACAACCAAGAAACTGGACAATATAAGTTCACTGGTGTGTACTTCAAACAATCAGCAGACGGTCTTCCAGTCTATGGAACCCGCCTCATGGTTCTTTCGCGTAATGTTGCGAACAACCCAATCGTGAACGCAGAAGTAGACCTTCGAGATGTAAAGGGGTTTAAAAAACCAGCGCGTCTTATGAATAACGGTGCGCTTGCACTCATGGCTGCCGCAACTCGATTTGGAACTTCTGTAACAACAACGACTCCAGAATTAATGGTCTACGCTGGTTCAAAAGAAACACACAACGAACCGCGTGCAGTCCTCGTTTTTGAAGCGAAAACTGGCGGTAACTGGGATCCTTCAACGTATCAAAAAGCTGAACTTGTTGTCGATGCTGTTACAGGCGTAATACTTCATGAACGGAACTTGATTCTTCATGCTGACGGTAACGTTTCTGGTAACGCTACTGAAAGTTCAGGCGCAGATGTCTGCGATCCAGAATCAGTCACAGGATTGCCTTATGCAACAGTTACTCGTGGAGGAAGTTCAGTCTTTGCAGACGCTAATGGCGACTTCACCATTGGTGGATCGGGCAACATTACATCGAAACTTGAAGGTGAATGGTTCAACGTCAACAACCAAAATGGTTCTGATAGTTCAATTTCACAAAGCGGTTTGAATGTCGTACATAACTCTTCAAACTCAAGTGCATCGTACCGAGCAGAAGTGAATGCTTACTTGCAAGTTAACATAGTGCGAGATTTTGCCTTGATGCAAAATCCATCGTACCCAACTATTGCAACACAAACCTCATTTGCGACTAACGTGAATATTGGAAGTTCTTGCAATGCATACTACGACGGTAGTTCAACAAACTATTACAGTTCTGGTGGCGGGTGCAGTAACACGGCGTTTTCTGTCATTGTGCATCATGAATATGGCCACCACATGGTGGCAGTTGCAGGCAGTGGACAAGACGCATACGGCGAAGGCATGGGCGATGTTATGGGTGTACTTATCACTCGTGATAACCAACTTGCGCGCGGTTTTTACAGCGACGATTGCACAAACGGCATCCGTAATGCAGATAACAACAAACAATATCCTTGCAACGGCGGGATTCATGACTGCGGTCAATTGATCTCAGGTTGTGTTTGGGATACACTTGCAGAAATGGAAGCTGCGTATCCAGTTGATGGTCACGCAATTGTTTCAACACTTGCTGTGAACTCAATTCTTATGCACTCTGGTGGTTCAATCACGCCAAGCATTACACTTGACTGGTTAACACTTGACGATGACGATGGTGACCTTACAAATGGTACACCTCACTCCGTTCAAATTCTCGCAGGTTTTGGCATGCACAACATGGCTGATTTTCCAGAACCACTAGAGAACGATGAATGTTCAGCAGCTGCTACACTTGTTGACGGCTACCATTCTTTTACTACAGTTGGTGCAAGCCATAGTGGTGACTCATATAACGAAGATCAATGTTCTGGAACATACCTTGGTGAAATGGCAGCAGATGTTTGGTTTGCATACACTGCATGTGAAAACGGATCAATGCAAGTTAGTACTTGCGACTTGATTGACTTTGATTCAGATATCGTTGTGTACGAAGGAAATTGTGAAAGCAAAACACAGATTGCTTGCAATGGCGATGGTGAAAATTGTGGTGGGTATTCATCTACTTCAACATTCGACGTGAACCAAGGCAACAACTATCTCATTCGAGTTGGTGGTTGGGGTAGCGGTAGCGCGGGCTCTGGCCAACTCTTCATTGAGGGTCCAGGCGGAGAATGCGAGACAACTCCATGTCCTGCAGATGTTGACGGCGATGGAATGGTTGCTGTAAATGATCTTCTTACCGTTGTAGGCCTATGGGGCGCATCGGGCGGAGCCGGAGACGTTGATGGTGATGGCACTGTTGGCGTAAATGACCTTCTAGAAATAGTAGGATCGTGGGGACCTTGCCCACAGTAAGTTAGAGTTTACTTTTAACACCCGCTAGTTTTTATAACTAGCGGGTGTTTTTTTATAGATAGAAAGTACATATATGCAAAAATTAATTAATCTGGCATCAATGGCAGTCGTATCTACAGCTATTCATGCAGACTTCATTATTGGTCCTGTTCCATCCGATGCGCCTACAGGGCTAAACGTATTTACAAAGCATATAGATGTACATGGTTTACATGTGTTTGCAAAGTCCCAGCGGTGCTCCCAGATGGTTCCTATACTCCACGCACCTTGCACGGCAGACATTGATGGCAATGGAATAGTTGGCGTGAGCGATATCTTGATAGTCATTGATCCGTGGGGTAGTTCAAATGGTTCTGCGGATATTGATGGATCGGGAAGTGTTGGGGTGGGTGATTTACTCACATTAGTGGACGCTTGGGGCGCATGCCCCTTAATTTAATGTGTAATTCAGCACTTATTTCTTGCCTTTTAGACCAATATGGGGCATTATAAGAGACAGTTCCCGAGCTATTGATTCGTAAAGAGAGAACGCTATGCTATTAAGCACAATTTTATCCTTAGTCCTTCTTGCTTCACCGCAGGAGCTATCGGTGAACAAAACACTATCCACACCAGAATTTATCGCTTCGTACAATGGCGTCGTCGTCCAGATTGATGCGCATGAGCTCGGTGCAATTGAAGACAACGCGACTGTAGTTATTCCAGCGTTTCCGCTTGGAATGGATGGTGAAGTTCGCTTGCGATTACAACGTTTTGATGTATTTACAAATGATGCTGAAGTTGTTCTTGGATCACAGAACAAACGCGGTGAATTTATCGACACCCACGTGGCACGGCCGAACATTGTCTTCCTGCGAGGAACTATTGAACGAGATCCAAGTTCGCGCGTTTTTCTAGCGCTCGGCGAACACACGACAAATGGTTTAATAGAAACGGATGGCAAGACGTATGTTCTAGCCAGAGATAAAAATAGCAACATGCATGTCGTCTATAACTTGCGTGATTTAGATCCTGCGTTAATGAATTGGGCTGATTTTCAATGCGATGTTGATGAACATGCAGAGCCAATCATACAGAAGAGCAAGTCGCAACACCAGCAGTCATTAGTTGGTAGTTGTAAATCCATTCATATGGCAATCGAAACAGATTTTGAATTTACAGATGAATTGTTTGACGGAAGTACGTCGCAAAGTAGCGAGTATGCAACAACGTTGATTGCTGCAGTTTCATCAATATGTAATACAGATATAGGGTACGCAATACAAATTCCGTTTCTTCGACTCTGGGGCACTTCTTCTGACCCTTGGACGGGGTCTTCAACAAGTACACAACTTGGGCAGTTTAGAACGTATTGGGTTGACAATATGGACCATGTTAACCGGCATCTCGCTCACTTTTTAAGTGGACGAAATCTCGGTGGCGGGAAGGCGTATATTGGCGCGGTTTGTTCAAATTATGGGTATGCAGTTTCAGCTAATTTGCGCGGTTCTTTTCCAATTCCGATTGAGGACCATAGTTACAACAACTGGGATTTGTATGTTGTAGCGCATGAAACGGGACATAACCTTGGCACGCAGCACACGCATGACTACATACCACCGATTGATAATTGTGGCAACAATGACTGCACGGATGCATGGGGTGGAACGATTATGAGTTATTGCCACCAGTGCAGTGGTTCTTTATCAAACATCGTGTTGAGTTTTCATTCTCGTGTTCAAGCAACGATAGAAACGTATCTAGAACATGTAGAAAGTGAAACATGTGTTCTTGACTGTAACGCAAATTTCCCTGGTGCATGTTGTGTTGATGAGAATTGCAGCGTGCAAGTTTCGAGTGATTGCGCATCTGCAGGAGGTACATTCTTAGGGAGTGCCACGTTATGTAGCACGAATTCATGTATTGAACAATTTGGTGCATGTTGTGTTTCGGGAGCGCAATGCCTAGACACAGATAGTTTATCTTGTGAAATTGCAGGCGGAGTTTTTCTTGGCGATGGTGTTGATTGCAATGCGGGTGGTTGTAGTTCAGACGCAGAGTACGCATGCTGTATTGAGGAGAACTGCTCGGAGTTATCGCAAGAGGGGTGTGCAAATGCAGACGGTTCGTGGATGGGTTTCGGTGCCACGTGCGAAAATGGCGCTTGCGATCCGCTCTCAAATGATTTTTGCGATATTGCTCGATCGGTATCTACTGGTTCATGGTCGTTTACAACAGATGGCGCCATGACAGATGACGTGCCCTTCGAGAACACTCAATGCGACGAAGAATATCTCGGCGGTATGCATTCAGATGTTTGGTTTTCATACGAAGCGTGTGAATCGGGGAACTTGCTTGTCAGTACATGTGAGTCCATTGACTTCGATTCCGATATAGTTGTCTACGAAGGAGATTGTGATAATCTCCTGCAAGTGGAATGCAACGGCGATGGTGCTGGGTGTGGCGGTTATACATCTGAAGTAAACGTCAGCGTGCAAGAAGGAAATACCTATTACATACGGGTTGGCGGATTTAGCGCAGGCAGTTATGGCAGTGGCCAGCTTGTAATGGGTGGGCAACAATGTAATCTTGATACTCTGTGCGTTGGCGACTTAGATGCGAACGGTAAAGTAGACGTAGATGATCTTCTACAAATAATTAATCACTGGGATGAAACGTCTGTGCTGTATGATATAGATGAAAACGGCATTGTTGGTATCGGCGATGTTTTGTTGCTTGTTGCCAACTGGGGTGATTGCGATTAAAATTTTCTGCCTCTGCATAAAGACATTGCCTAAATTACCAATCGGGGCATTGTTGCTCTTTTTAACTTGCAAAATAATTAAAATCTGCAATCATAGCTTTAAGTTTATATAGTAAATATAAGCACTTCATATAAATAGGAACAATTCAAATGCACATTAAACGACTTCTGACCTTGTCGGTCACTTCACTCATTGCTTATTCTGCAAGCTTTGCAGCTTCAGACTTGACGCCAAATCAGGCACTCGACCAACTTCGTAAAGATCACCCAAATCTAATCACAGTAAATAGATCTGGCCAAATACACAAAATTCTTGATAAGCAGTTGGCAACAGGGCTAACGCCAATTGAAACAGCGGAAAACTTTATTTCTAATTTTGCGACGGCACTAAATGTTGACGCTGCTGAATTTGTTCAACGCGGTCCATTTCTTGATCGTCATGTCGAGCAACCCTTGATGTACAACCAAGAAACTGGCGAACATAAATTTACTGGTGTTTACTATATGCAAACGGCAGATGGATTACCAGTGTACGGCTCTCGCTTAATGGTCCTTGTTCGAAACATAAATGGTTTTCCAGCAGTAAGCGCAACCACAGATCTTCGCGATGTAAAAGGGTACAAAGCACCTAGGCGATTAATTGCAAGTGAAGCAGTCGCATTGATGTCTGCCGCAGTTCGTCTTGGTAGGGGAACAACAGTTTCACAGCCAGAACTTATGATTTTTGCAGGTACTCAAGATAAACATCATGAACCAACAGCTGCTCTAGTGTTTCAAGCAACAAATGGCGGTGGATGGGATGTTGAAAATTATTCCAAATTAGAACTTATAATTGATGCACAAACAGGTGAAATTTTACTTGAAAAGAATTTGATTCTTCATGTAGATGGTAATGTTTCAGGCAATGCGACTGAAAGTTCGGGCGCAGATGTTTGTGATCCAGAATCAGCAATTGGCATGCCATATGCAAAAGTAACTATGGGCAGTACGACTGCTTACGCTGATGTAAATGGCGATTTTACTATTGCAGGTACAGGAACTATTACATCTACACTTGATGGTACTTGGTTCGACTCTCAAAACCAATCTGGTTCAGATGCTTCACTCTCACAAAACGCGAGTGATCCATACTTTATGCATAGTGAGGCGAATAACAACGAACAATATCGAGCGCAGGTGAATGGATATCTCCATGCGAACGTCGTTCGTGATTTTGCTCTTTCTTTTGCTCCAGCTTTTCCAACGATTGCAACGCAAACATCCTTCCCAGTTAAAACTGGTGTAAGCGGAACATGTAATGCATTTTATGATTACTCATCAATCAACTTTTACAACGCTGGCGGTGGCTGTAGCAATACAGCATTTTCAGTAATTGTTCACCATGAATATGGTCACCACATGGTCGCAGTAGCGGGCAGTGGCCAAGGCCAATACGGTGAAGGCATGGGTGATGTTATGGGTGTTCTTATTACAGGCGATAACCAACTTGCTCGTGGTTTTTACAGTGATGATTGTACAAATGGTATTCGTAATGCAATTAACAATAAGCAGTATCCATGCTCTGGAGGGATTCATGACTGTGGTCAGTTAATATCTGGTTGTGTTTGGGATATTCTTGCTTCAATGGAAGCAGCGTATCCACTTACAGGGCACGATATTGTTTCATCGCTTGCAGTAAATTCAATCATGTTGCACTCAGGCGATTCAATAGATCCAACAATTACCACTGACTGGCTAGTACTCGATGATGATGATGGTGATGTTACAAATGGAACACCTCACTCAACTGAACTATTAGCTGGCTTTGCAATGCATAACATGGATAACTGGTCACCACCGACTCCATATGCTTGCTGTATTGACGAAGTATGTAGCGAGTTGATTAGCTCTGCTTGTTTAGCAGCCGGTGGCACACCAAAGACTGGTTTTTCTTGCGCTCAAGTAAGTTGTCTTCCACTTTCAAACGATTTCTGCGATACCGCAGAATATGTAACTGATGGCACTTGGCCACTAGTAACCGTTGATGCGCTCACAGGTTCAGAGCCATACAGTGACGCTCTATGCTCCGGATCCTATTTAGGTGTAATGAACGCTGATGTTTGGTTTAGTTATATCGCTTGTGAAACTGGTTCAATGACAGTGAGCACTTGTGACTTAATCGACTTTGATAGTGATATTGTTATCTATGAAGGAACTTGTGGAGCGTTGACCCAAGTCGCATGTAATGGCGACGGCACAAATTGTGCTGGTTACTCCTCAATTGTTGATTTTAGTGTAACGGAAGGTACCCAATACTTTTTCCGCATTGGCGGTTGGGATGCATCATCTGAAGGCTCTGGTGCGCTTTTTGTAGATGGTCCTGGAAATGGTTGTGAAACTAACCCTGCGGTTGTTATCGATTATCCAAGTGGACGTCCATCTTTGGTCGATCCAAATGGCGGTACTGTTGTTGCAATAGATGTAACGGACGGAACATCAACTCCAACAAACGGAACCCTTAACTGGAACGCTGGTTCTGGTTGGAATTCATCAGCTCTTGGCGCAACATATGATGCGACATTCTCTGCATTTGATTGTGGTGATTCTGTTGATTGGTATATTTCAATTAACACAGAAGCTGGTGATGTAGTAACTAGTCCATCGAATGCTCCAACAAGTACTTGGAATGCAATGGCATATTTAGGTAGTGAAATTACCTTTGATGATAATTTCCAAACTGATATGGGTTGGGCAGTTGGTTCAGGAGCAAGCACAGGAAACTGGGCAAGAGTTATTCCAGCAAATGGCGGAGCTCGTTGCGATAACCCAACTGATGCAGATGGTTCTGGTATGTGCTATGTCACAGGTAATGGTACTGATGAAGATGTTGACGGTGGTTCTACTGATTTAACATCACCATCTATGGATTACTCCGACGGTGCAATTCTTCGTTATTCACGCTGGTATAGCAACGGCTCAAATTGCAACGGTGGAGATCCTAACAACGATTATTTCTATGTTGACGTTTCCTACAATGGAGGCGCTTGGACTAACCTTGAAATAGTTGGACCAGTCGTTGAATCTAGCGGTGGTTGGTACGACGTAGAGCATGCACTGTCTGGTTCAGGCGCTGTTCAAGTTCGATTTACTTGTGGTGACTTAAACACAGGTTCGGTTGTTGAAGCAGCGGTAGACGGTGTTTCACTCTCGAGAAGTTTCTGTGACGAAGTTTCATGTACAGGTGATGTAAATGGTGACAACATGGTTGATGTTACAGATCTGCTTGAAGTTGTTGGCTACTGGGGAACTGCAGGTGGCCCTGCAGATGTTAATAATGATGGCATTGTTGATGTCGGCGACATTTTAGAGCTCGTTGGAGCCTGGGGTGCTTGCCCGTAACATTACTATAGTTTTACTACTAAAGTTTTACTACTAAACAAAAAGCCCCAGCCATAATGACTGGGGCTTTTTTAATTACGTAGACGAGATTTATTTTTTAGCTTCGTTAATTTCTGCCAATACTGCAAGGGGATCTTTGAGCACTTTCGCCCGACATCCACCACAGCATAATTCTACGAGGCGATTGCCAACAATCATGTGGTCTGGTCCACCCATTCCATCAAGTGGCCCACGACCGATGATGCAATATGTAAGTGGGTATGTTTTGAGTTGCGCTTTGATAATTGCATCATCAAGATCACCAACATAGTCTGTTGGGTTTTCGAGAAATTCTGCTTTGCAGTCATTACAACAAGTTCTAAAGAGTCGGTTTCCGTATATGAAGTCGATGGAACCACCCTTTAAATCAAGTGCGTTACCGCTGACGACACATGTGTCCATAGGGTAGTAAGGAAGTTGTTGTGCAATCATTAAAGCATCAATTTTTTTGAAATTTGCAGCTTTGTCTTCTTTGAACTTTGGTGGGCAACCGGCACAACAAAACCGTACTTCGCGACTGTCAATTATTTCTACAACTTCGCTGCCCATAGAGTCAAGCTTTTTACCAGTTATTGGGCAGACATCAAGTAGATAGGGGGTATTGACTGAAAGAGCAATTACTTCAGCAACTTCTGGTTTTATATTTCCTGTTTTTTGTTCAGCAACATAGGTTACCTTTCGGTCTTCATCCCACTTATTAAAACCTTTTAAACAACCGCCACAACAAAAGGCAACAGTGTCGTCACCTATTTGCGTAGTTACTGCAGGTTTCACGGCATTGCCTGAAATGGGGCAGGTTTCGTTTACTGGTTCCCCAGCAAACACAAGGGTTGGTAGTGCAACGACTGCCAGTAACAATTTAATGAAAAGTTTCATACGATTCTCCTTTTACTTTTGTGTTTTAAATACACATGTAGTTTTATTTTTAATTTTCAATTGCAACACTGCAACTGATGAATAATAGACTGGAACAACAAATAATGTGATTAATACAACGATTATGCCACCAAAAAGAGAGATATCTAAGTTCATTTGCTGCACTAACGGGTATCGCCATTGGTAATATCTGGAGCTGTAATAAAAAGATTGGGAGAAAACGTAGCATCAGGTTGGCCTAATACGACGAAATAAGTAAGAAACTATTGCCTTTCTTACGCTCGACTGGATTATGCTTGTGGTGTGGCAATAACGGCTGAAAAAAATAAGCAGATTACGAAGTCGATTGAGAGATGGTTTACTCAATCTGCTCGAGATTTTCCATGGCGTAAGAATGATTTTCCATGGGGAAGATTGGTTTGCGAATTCATGGCTCAGCAAACACAAATAGATCGTGTTGCCGAAAAGTGGCCAGTTATGCTTGAACGATTTCCCACGCCGAAGAGTTTGGCGGAAAGTGATGAGCAGAGCATTCTCTCACTTTGGCAGGGGCTTGGTTATTACCGAAGAGCAAAGCATTTGAAAAAAACATCCGAAATGATTACAGAAAACTTTGGTGGTGAAGTTCCACGTGAGGTTGATGATCTTGTAACCCTTTCAGGAGTTGGAAAATATACTGCCGGTGCGATTGCGTCAATTGCATTTGATACACGTGAAGCTATCGTTGATGCAAATGTTCATAGAGTGTTGTGCCGTCTTTGGAATCATTCAGGTGCGTGGGCGCCCTCATCATGGACGTGGGAAGTAGCAGAACAACTTGTTGCAGTATGCAAATCGCCAAAAGCATTCAATGAGGGCTTAATGGAGTTTGGTGCAACTGTTTGCACTAAAACCCCACAATGCGATGGATGCCCGCTGCAAAAGCAATGTACATCATACGCAGAGGGAACCCAATTTGAAGTGCCAACACTTAAGAAAAAAACGAAGAAAAAGAAAGTGTTTCATTACGCAGTGGTTCTTGAACGCAAGGGCAAATTAGCGTTCGAGCAGCGCGGTGATACAGGATTGTGGTCTGGAATGTGGCAAGTTCCGACTGTGGACTCAGATGTTGAGTTACGCGCAGACGAAGTTTTAACGAAACTTGGTTTAACAGGGGTGCTTAAAAAAATTGGGTCATTTGAACATCTGTTGTCTCATCGCGCGATTTCATTTACCGTTTTTTCATGTAATGCAACTAAAGACAACCGGTTTACATGGTTTTCTTCTGATCAACTTGAAGAACTACCACTTGCATCAGCTCAGCGTAAGGTACTCGCAGTACACTGTACGGAATGAAAATGAAATCAATTACCGTTCTGTTCCTTGCTGTAGCCGCCACAGTCGCTTCCGCGCAACATCCACGAGACTTTATTGCAGACGATGCCCTCTCTGTCTTATCAATCCAAGAAGGTATTGCAGTTAATGCAATCATTGAAACTATCAATGAAGAGTCTGGATCCAAATTTGCGGACGCTACATACCTTGATACGTTCCTTGCTGCATTGTTCGAAGACCCAACAGCGGTTGACTTGACGCAAGAATTTTTACTTGCAGTTGAGCCGACAGTCCTTGCAGAAGGGCAACGTCCATCTGGGATGTTTGGCCCAATGCCTCATTTGTTCGTTGTTTGCAAAGCCAAAGAAGGCCGAACACTAACACCGGTAGGTTCTTTTTTGAAAAGTTCAAAAATGGTTGACGGATGGTTTCTTGCTTCTGGAGAAGATTCAGTTTCAACTCAAACGAAGAAAGAACTTTCACCTATATTTTCGCTTTTGCAAGACGCGCAGATTAGCGCTGTTGTTCGTCTTGGTCCCATTTGGAAACAGTTTGGACCTATCGCCCAAATGATGGGTGGAATGTTTATTGGCTCGATGAATAAGCCGGGGCTTGATGGCGTTATCTCGAAAGACCAACGTGCACAAACAAAGGTGGCACGTGAAGCATTTAAAATAGCCTCGGCTTGGTGCGGTGATGTAGAAACTATTTCTGTGGGTTTGAACATCGAAAATTTTGAACTCACTTCAATCATCGAAGTAGAAATGACGGAAGCCAATGGAGTTAAAGTGGACAACGGTGCATTGATTGAAATGGCATCCTTCTTAGTGGATTCTCCATTGCAATATGCCGTGTCAAAAGAGATGACATTGAAGTTACTTGCTTTTCAGCAAGGATCCCTTGGGCAACAAATAGGAGTAATTCCTTCAGAGTTACTCATTTGCTTGCAAGCTCTTGCTGAAATAGCAGGCGACAACGTTGGAGGTCTGAGTATGGATTCTTCAAATGGCTTGACCGTTTCAGCATTAGTCGATGTCGTAAATCAAGCCGCTTACCTCGAAGGTTGTTCAGAGCAAGTGGCAACAATGATGGACTTTTTAACGGATGAGTACAACATGCATTTATCTGTAAGTGATGTGCCCTACGCTTGGGATGTGTCGATGTCTGAGACGGATGCTTTGGAACTACAAGCGATGCACGCAGTAATACATAAAGGTGCTCAACTTCGATTCAAAAAACAAGGCAGTGGTCGAATTGCCATGGTATTTGGGCCTGCGTCATGGCGCGCATTTTCTGCTCCACACATATCTTCATTGTCGCAAGTGATGCGTTCGCATAGTAGAAATATTGCAATCGAACTTGCATGTTCTGCCGACCTTCGAAAGTTAATCGCAGGGTTTATGCATGTTGCTAACCAAGAAAGTAAAAAACAAACCCTCATTGCGTCATCACCTTCTGTTAAAAGTTCGCTTTTGTTTGGTTCAACAAACACGGGTACTTTTATCGAGTTCAAATCAAACTTAATGGGGTTAGCTAAACTTGTAGTCGAGATGGAAAACAGTACTCAGTGAACGGTGACCTGTAATCAGTGAGCAGGAAAAGGAAATCAACCAGCAATATCGCCGGTTTTTTCTGCTTCTATAACTTCAGTATTGTGCGCATTGAGTATTTCAGTTTCGTTTGCATCGCCTGATGGATATTTAATGCGCGTGTGATAAATTGCATTAAGGCGTGCGATAATGGCATCTTCGATTTTGGCAAGTTCTCGGAACGTTAGTCCGCATGCATCGAATTGATGGTCAACAAGCCGTTTCCTTGACAAGTCACGAACAAGATTTTCAATTCTTGCAGGGTTAGGATCGGGTAACGCACGAGAGGCAGACTCAACCGCATCGGCAATCATAAGGACTGCGCATTCTTTTGTAGCCGGCTTAGGGCCTGGGTATCTAAACTGCGATTCGTTTACGGGCTCGCCAGTTTCATCCGCGCGTTTTTTTGCTGCGTGATAGAAATATTCAACAAGCGTAGTCCCATGGTGCGATTCAATAAAGTGAAGCAGCTCGCGAGGCAAATCGTATTCTTTTCCTAGTTCCATGCCATCCTTGACGTGGCCAATGATGACAAGCAAACTCATGGATGGCTTTAAATCCTTGTGACGATTATAACCAGTTTGGTTTTCAACAAAATATTCCGGCTTGTTCATCTTGCCGATGTCATGGTACAAACCACCAACATACGCGAGGAGTGAATCACCACCAATGGCTTCAGTTGCGGTCTCTGCAATGTCGGCAACTTGTCTTGAATGATTGAATGTGCCTGGAGCAAGGTGTTGCAACTGTTTAAGCAACGGTTTTGTAGGGTCACGCAAATCAGCAAGAGTCATTCCTGTGGTGATGTCGAATAAACTTTCGATACTTGGAAGGATGCCAAGTACAAAGAATCCAACAACAAGAGCAGAAGCGCCTGCAAAAAGCGAATCGGAGGCAACAAACTGCCATGTAGAAGTGATCTCAGGTGATTGCACAAGACCAAGAAACACAGCGCCAATGGCGAATGTAATTGCAGTTTTTCCAGAAGCATGAATAAGCGTTTGTCTTTGCCTGACTACTCTTATTTGGCTAATCATCATTCCGCAACCAGCGATGAGTAAAATGAACCAGCCGATGGTTTGTGACAGCGCCATAGTTACAAGTGCGCACTGCATAAACGCGATGAACATGCCCATGCGTTGACCATAAGCAAGGGTAATGATTGTTACGACCAAAAGTGTTGGAGCAATAGCAGCGGCGTACACAAACGCAGAGGATTGCAATGTAATAACAATTGAAAGCCCGAGCATAAGTGCCATAAGTGCGCAGAGAGCAAAAAGTCGAAGTGGATTTCTAGACACCCTTTGGTTTGCGGATGTGGTATAGGCACCAATGAAGATAGCCAGCATTGCGAGCAATCCAATAGATCCAATTCTTGGAACCCATTTATTGGTAAATGTTGAATGGGACAGGAAATGGTTTTGTTCTAATATTGCATTTTCATATTGTGTTGCGGAAATGGTGTCGCCTTTGCGCCAGATAATTTCTCCTTGGGCATGTTTTACAGTCACAGGTTCAACAGCAGTTGCTGCAGCATCTGATCGTGCTTGCGTGTCTTCAAGGTCAAGCTGAAGACTAGGCTGAAAGCTGACAACTAATCTCGCTTCAATCGTTGGCACGAGTGATTCTGGAAAATCAAGTTGGCTTATGAGCTCTGCAAGTTTTACATCCGGAACTTCGTTTGCGTTTGCAGGCAGTGAAATGGCATCGGCTTGATAGGGGCGAATAACTCGTCCTGCACCTAAGAACAGTTCGCGATTGGAAGAAGCAGTAGTGGTGAACACTTGAAATTCT
>CAWLAZ010000017.1:0-16752 GCA_963854955.1 Phycisphaerae bacterium
AAAACTAAATCGAATTGTATTAATGCTAGATCTGGCTTGCCAGTGTTTAGCAACACCATCGCGTACATCTCGCGAATGGATGGGTCGCTGTTTCCAAGTTCCATTGCTTTTGCAAAGAATTTCACGGCTGAAGTCATATCCTGCAATTGGAAACTTATTCGTCCCGCATGCGCGTACGCTGAGGACATGGCTGGTTGCAATTGAATTGCTTTCTTTGCATACGCAAGAGAAAGTTGTATATCCCCCTTGGCTTTCATGACGAAAGCCATGGTGAGTTGCATTGGTGCGTACTGCGGATTCCAACGCATTGATTTTTTAAGTGTATTTTCTGCAAGCTTCGTCTGTTGCAGTTGTAAATACACTGTTGCTAAATTGTTTGCAACGGGTGCATCTTTTGGATACCGTTTTGCAAGCGATTCTAACACTGATTTTGCACTTGCTGGATTGTTCGCTTCAAGATGAGCCGTTGCTCGAGATAAATCAGCGGAGTACCCTTTGGTCTGAGCTTGCATTTCATCCAACCAAGGATCAGGCCAACGCGGGGGGCCTGCTGCCGGATTCGCTAGAAGTTGCGTAGCAAGAGTATGATTGCCTGCACGTCGATGTGCAGTACCAAGCAAGAAAGTCAAATAAGGATGATCGCCGCCTCGAAGAATAATGTCATCGAGTAACACGATTGCTTCTTGAGGATTTCCCGCAGCAAGCTTTACTCTTGCAAGTCCAATGATTGCGGGCACGCAGTCTGATGCGTCAGAAATTGCACGTGTAAACAAATTTGTTGCTTGTTCAAATTCACCTAAATCCATGTGCCAATATCCGCGACGCCACACTGATGGCATGTATTGCACGCATGATTCAGCAATTTTAATAGCTTCTTCATAGTTGCCAACTCGCGCAAGTGCTAATGCAAGTAAATAACTTGTCTTGGAATTCAGCGTTGAAGAAAGCGAACGAGCGTATGTGTATGCATCTATTGCTTCCCTTTGCATGCCATGCGCATGGTAAAGAACTGCAAGGTCGTGCCAATCCGTTTGGCTTAAAGTAGATTTATTTAGTTGAAGCGTTATTGCACTTGCCGCTTCTGGGGCAAGCTCCGAAACATCAATATCGGTAGTTGGTTGCACAAACAGCATGATGGCGAAAACGATAGATACCATATCTTTATTCTATGACACCCACGAGATGAATTGGCGTTCCGCATTCAGGGCAAACACCAGAATCTATGCAACCAGTTAAATCATACTGGCAATGACGACATCCTGATGGTTCCATCTTAAGATTGATCATGTGACCGCAATAGCAACAGGATGATTTTCCTTGCAAAATAGGTCGCTCCTTTTGGCACCTGGGGCATGTCGCTTGCAAGGAAGTGCTGCTTGTAAGAAGAAATGCGTTTGCTCTAATTTGTCTGCCGATAACAAGTGCGACAAGGGCAGTCGGCGCAAGAATGCCAAAGCCAATACTTATGCGAGTGAGTAACTCTGGAATAAACCTAGTGCCATCCATTTCATTGTGCAAGATAAGTAAACAAAACGAAACGTTCGCAATCAAAATGACAACTGCAGTTGCACGTTCGCACCATGGCATAGCGTGGGATGGTTTTCGATAGGTAATAATGTTCCAAAATGCCATCTGCGCGCTGATGCATGCTGTGATCAGCGTTAACTCTAAAAGCGTTAAGCCTGCATAGGTGTCTCCATTACGCATGTGCCCATCTGTCAAAAGCAAACCAATTTGCAATGCAATGCATGAGGTCATCGTAAAAGCAATCCCAATAAACCGAAAAGCCATCCTTCTATGCATAAGAATAAGTGCTATCAATACAGTAAAGCATTGAAATGGCACAACTATGTATATGAATACATCCGAGGGATAACTTGAAGCTGAAAAAAACCAGATGTACGAGAGCCATGAAATCAATATGAGAAGCCAAAGCCCAACGAGTACTTTTCCAGCAAGCGCTAACCTAGTATGCGCAAAACCAGCCATGCCAATAAGTATGACTGTCCCGCAACCAATAAGAAGCATCGCAGTACTAAAAAGGTTTGCATCCAAATCTGAAGAGCGAATCATTTCAGCCCAGATAGCACCTGCACTGCTTATGTAGATACAACAAATGAGCACACCTGCAGTCAAGCCAACAATTCGGTACCCTTTGCTCTCAATTGCATTTATTGAACGCAGAAGAAATGCAGATGCAATAGCTGTCAAAATGGCTGTTCCAACGAGTCGACCGATGATATGGCTCGCACTTGGAATAAACAGTACGGCAATTCCCGAAAGCGCAGCAACACAGAGCGAAGCAAGTAAAACACGCAATGCTATTTTTCTGTAATCCACACGATTACTGTACCAGAAGCGCTGAGAATATCGACTTGTCCCCAAATGAACAGCCCCCCGACTCTGGGAGTCGGGGGGCTGCATGGAATCTCAATAGAGATTACAAGTTGAACACTTGAGTATTAATCAAGTTGAACTGAGTAGTCTACTAGACCACTAGCGCATGTCCAATCTGTATTCCATTCATTAGGTCCTACTAGAATACTGTAGTCTCCTGCTGGTAAAGCAAGGAAATCTGCAGAGCCTTCAAAACCACCTGGAATCATATATGCTGCAACGAATGCACCAGCGGCGTTGTCAACAACACCAAATAGTAGATCCATACCTGAAGTACCTGCAGAAATTGTGAAATCTCCACCAGCATTCAGCGTAGCATTTGTGAACCAGTCAAGGTCACGATAAGTACCACCAGTTGGGCCGTCAAGGAAGACTGCCCCTGTGCCACATACTGGAACACCGAGCGTAATCGCTTGGAATTCTTGGGGAACACTATTAAGACCGCCATTGCAGTCTAATGTTCCATCATCGCCGTCTTGAGCACAAGCGTCGCATTCAACATCAGAACCTGCAGCACAGCCCGCAAATGGAGCTGGGCAAGAAGCAGTAGCACACAGTTGTGAGCTATCGTATGAACCACCAGCAGCTACACAGTCAGATGAAACAAGGTCCATGCATGAACCGTCAGCCATGCAGCATGCGCCAACTACTTCGCCACCGACGAATGTAACTGTAGCAGTACCAGAACCAGTAGCTGCGTTATATCCACCTATACGGATATAAATGCTTTGGTCAGCATAAACTGGAAGGTCATATATACCAGAGTAGTATGTTTGACAACCAGTTTCTACTGCAGAGTCACCATTGCAAGCTACTTGCGTAAGTGATGCACAATCGTTTCCTTCGTAAAGTACCAAGGAAGTATCGTAACTAGTAGCGTCACAAAGGCTAACGGTCAAAGTACCATTTGATGCTGGAGTATAAACCATCCATTGGTCAGGAGAACCTGACCATGCAAGGAAAGTATCTGCACACGTTGTATCATCTGGCTCGCCGTAACCACTGTCAGTTTCGAGAGTAGTATCGAATGCATTTGCACCGTCAGCAGCAACTGCTGCGTTTGCACAATCGCTACCAGCTCCACCAGAACAAGCATCAGCGTCATTACATAGAGTACCATCGCCAGCGAAAATGCCGCCAAATGCTGCACATGAAACATCGTCTAGTCCGTCTATGCATTGATCTGATGGCAAACAACAAGCGCCTGGTACTGGTGGAGGAACAAGATTAATGTTCAACGTACCTGTACCAAAGTCTGCAGCACTCCACCCGCCAACGCGAATGATGTAAGTTGTTCCAGCAGTTGCTGAAAGAACAAGACTTGAACTGTATTGTTGACATGCACTAGCGTCAGCATCATCACCATTACAAACAAGAACTGTACCGCCACAAGCATCGTAAACAAGAAGTGATGTGTCAAAAGAAGCAGCATCACAAGTGTCGACGTTGTAGTCATCAGTTGCACCAGCTGTCCAAGAGAACCAGATATCTACTACTGGTTCTGTCCAACCAAATGCAGCTTCATCAACAACACATTCTGCAAGATCAGGGCTAAGACTGTTATTTGTAGTATCAAATGCGTTTGCACCATCAACAACATTTACAGCAATATCACAAGTATCACCTGGAGCAACAGCAGCACAATCAGTAGTAGCACATGCTGTGCCATCACCTTTGTAACTACCGCCCATTGCACTACAAGCATCAGCTGTATAGTCAGCACAGTCTGTCATGCTAAGGCAACAAGCACCAGCAGCACAGTCAGCTGTGGCACAATCGCCAGCTTCTGTCCATGCACCGCCACCAGCTAAACAATCTGCTGAGGTCATTTGTGAGCATGATGCATCTGCCATACAGCATGAGCCGTATACAGCGCAGTCAGCGCCCCATGAACCAACAACAGCAAGGACGTCAGCAACGGTTACCTGACAATCGCCATTTGGCATTGGAGCAATATCGCCAGTAGGGCGGTATGTTCCGTCACCCACTTCACCCCAAGAACCGATGATTGCAAGAACGTCAGAAACAGCAACGGAACCGTCGCCATCAACGTCTGCAGCACAAGTTGCTGGAAGTGGCAATAAACAAGGATCAGCAGCTGCGCCGCTATGAAGTCGATATGCGGCTTCATTAGTCATTACTTGATGGTTATCTGGCATACCAAAACCGCCACCTGGGTTGGCTTGCCAGCCCAGAACGCCGTCGCCGGCTAGAGTGTCAGCAGTACCAGTTTGACCGCCAGTAGCAAAGTCATTAGATGGAACCATGCTTACCCAGTTATCACCAGCAGCAGCCATCATATCAGTATCCATCATGACATTAAAACCAGCTCCTGCCCAAGTTGCGCTAATTGTTGCGTCTGCAGCATCAGCATAACTTGAAGCAACGTCACCCATTAAATCGAGTGCAGCAACAGATGGAGCAGAGTGAAGGTTGGAAGTATAGCCAATAACGCTTGAAGGATCGACAAAGCCGTTCCATCCGTTAAGAACCATTTCAACCATATTAATTGTTTCACCGGCACCGGTGAAGTTGTCCATAGTATTGATATCATAAATATCGTACGCGGCTTCAAAGTCTTGGCAACCAGTAATGTTGACTCCAATACCTGTACCGTCATCTGGACCGATTTGATCCATCACCACATCACCAAAGGCGACGCCTGACAGACCCAAAATACATATACATGTAGTAAAATTTTTCATAAGAATTATCCCCTCCTAGAGGATTGTGTGAAAAGATTTCACGAGTAAGAATTCTTAACACAGTTGTTAAGAAACGATAGAAGTCTAAATTGGAAAAACCAACAAGCAAAAACTTTGATGTCAGTCGATCCTTCTCTCGACTTTTTTCTTCCACTGGTTGCTGTGCGATGCCAAGGGGACGTGAGCGGTGCAGAACAATCCAGTTTCTGAATATGATTTTTGCGGGAACTTGGAAGAGTTAGCTACGTTGGGGAACAACTTGTTGCCAATCTTCCGTGTATAAACAAAAGTCAATACCCTTATATTGCCTATTTTTGTACCCATGTCAAGCATTTTATAGAAGTTTTTCCTATGAAATTTGGTTATTGGAACCTTTCTTGTCATTTTGCAATTGGCCATAAGCAGGGAATTCCACACATCGGGGCTTTTAAGACGCAACTTATCGCCATTTTAACAAAACACACCAACTAAATAATGCAATACATAAGGGTCGGGTCCAATACAATAATTGCAAAATATTTCCTAAAACAGCCCCAAGGCACTATTGAAGAGACATTAGGCCAATAGTAAAAAGGGTCGGGTCGGATCCTGTACCCGACCTTATATCCAATAGTAAAAAAAGGGACCCGCGTGAGCGGGTCCCTTGAGGGGAGAATGTAAACAATGAATTAAGGTGCAAAACCACCTAAAACAAATGGGATCAAGCATGCATCATTCGTGTCGCCTTCGAGCGTATCAATGCCACTGAATGTCCATGCTGCAATATCGAAGTCAATGCCATCAGGGCCAGTGCTATTTAAACGCTTTGCCCAACCATCGAGATAATCCCAAGGTTGGCCAGACCCGTCAACGTTAATGTCACCAAACGTATCTATTACATTTCCATTTTCGAATAGTTCAAATGCGTCATCACCATTGATGTTCACTGCGCCACTGACATAATCAGCGTCAAATCCAAAGAAGGATAGAAAGACTGTGTCTGAATTAGTAACGTAAATATATGTGCCAGCAGTTACTCCTACGACTGGGAATGTAAATTCTTCGCCGTCAGTACCGCCACCATTGTTTGCACCGCCAATGCCGTACAAACTAAGGTCAGCAATGTCACTTACAACGTAAAGCTCTACACCTTTTGGTCCAGCACCAGTAGTTAATTGTGCATCGTACACACCTGTAATGACTAGGAAGCCGTTTACAACTTCGCATTCATCTGGAATACCGTTTCCATCTGCATCGATGGAAGTGCCATTAATAATATCGCATTCATCAGGAACACCATTTGTATTACAGTCAGCTTCGCATTCGTCTGGAATATCGTTCATATTACAGTCAAAAGATGCGCCTTCTGCAAGGTCACAAACATCACCAACGTCGTTGTTATTACAGTCCTCTTGGCTTGGGTTTGGCAAGTAGCAGTTGTCTTGCGAATCTGGAACACCATCGCCATCGGTATCTTCAATTGCATCCGAACTGAAAACAACGTTATCAATGAAGATTGCTTCACTTCCTGAGTTTGAATCAAATGAAACGCGAAGGGTTGCTTCTGTGTACCCAGTTAAATCTTGCAACAAGTTCATCCAAACACCTTCGATACCCAAATCATCAATATCTTGCCCAGTTGTGTCAAGCAATGCAATCACTGCTCCACCATCAACGACAACATCAATAATAATTGCATCATCAGCTTCATAGCCAGTTGACTGCACAAACAAATCAATGGATACGTTCCATGCACCACTTGCTGAAGCAGTATCGAACGTGATTTCCATCATGCCGTCGCAATCACTCATTTGGTATCCTTGAACACCATCTGGATAGGAACCAACACCGCTGCCAGTATAATTCGTTACACCAACATAGTCACCATCGGTCAACCCGACGCCATCACGTGTATTTATATACCACGCGGTAAAGCCCATTTCTGCACCACTTGCTGTCCACTCAACCATAGCTTCGCCATCGTTGTTGAACAGTTGGTGATCGGCAGCAGCATCGCCAGTATCTGTGTACTGCCCGCCTGTAAGTGGTTCCTCAAAACTGGTATAAAGAAGGTTACCCTCTTCGCATTCATCAGGGACACCATTCTCGTTGTCGTCTGTTGAAGTTCCATCAGCAATATCGCAAGTATCGTTTATACCATTGTCATTACAGTCAGATTCGCAATTGTCTGGCACGCCGTTACCGTCGCAATCAGCCGCACCGTTTGCAATGTCGCATTCATCAGGAATACCATTGCCATCGCAGTCGTCTTCACATTCATCTGCAATACCGTTTGCATTGCAATCTTGCGAGAAACCATCGGCGATATCACAAATGTCGCCAATGCCGTTGGTGTTGCAATCTACTTGATCAGGGTTTGCAAGGTAACAATTGTCAACAAGGTCAAAGACACCGTCACCATCAAGATCGGGTACATCACACATGTTTGGTTCACCTGGAGAATCCATCGCTAAATTGCCAAATACACCCATGTACCAATCTCCGCCATCTGGACATCGGAACACATGCGCCGGAGGATAAATACCCACAGGTCCAAGTATTGTGTCAGAGTAAAGCAAGTCAACCGATTCGCCCTCGTACCCAATTTCAAGAAGGGAGAAACCGTCGGCGACTTCAGTCCAGAACACACCATCAAGCACGCCATCATCGTCAATGTCCAAATCTTCATCAAGCACCGCTGTAAGCCCCAATACAAGAAGGTGGGTCACGTTGTCTGAGTTTTCAAAATTGAGACCTTCGATGATTACATCTGGTACGCCGATATTCATTTCAGCTTTACCAAGTGAAAGAAGACCGTCATCTGCGATGACAAGTCCGGTCAAATCAATAACTGTTTCAAGAACACCTGAGCCACCAGTACCGTCGCCAATGACGATGTAAGAATAGCCATCAAGTGAAGTTCCTGGGTCGCCTATAAGTTCAACAAACTCATTGTCATCAGTGCCAATGTGGTCAATTCGAAGTTCATTAATACCGAGTCCATCCAGACCAGTTGGATTGCATTCTGCTCCCCAAGCACCAATGACTGCAAGAACATCTTGTACGTCTACGCAACAATCACCGTTTGGCATTGGAGCAATATCGCCAACAGGGCGGTATGTACCATCGCCGCACAATCCCCATGAACCAATAATCGCAAGAACGTCAGAAACAGCAACTACGCCGTCTCCATCAACGTCAGAGGAGCATTCTGGAAGGGGGTCATTGCATGGGTCTGGAAGTTGTGCTTCGGCAACTTCAATCGTTTCAAGAATCGCCATGTTTGGAAAGCCAATAGTTGACGGATTTACCCAACTGCCTATGCCGCATTCGCTACCAGTTGTTCTTATCCAAGATGGTGAAAATTCGCCGTTTGCATTACTCGCAATTTCGTGCGTGCCCGGATACGTTTCAGGCATAACAATTTCAACAAAGATAAGTGAATCAGGTGCAAGCGGATACGGCGTTACCGCGTCTGCTGTTAAATACACAGGAGTTTCCGTTGCTGGGATTGGTCTCTGGATTGAACCAAGAGGCCAAAGGTCAGAGCTGTCTGGTAATGGTCCAACAATACCGTCTGTATCTATATACACGTTGACAGTTGCATATCCAGCAACTGAGTTTTGCGCTAAACCAAAGTGAATACATGAAAGTTCTAATGAAAGACCTGATGTAGCGCCCTGCGAAAGGTCGTAACTCCGACCGTATCGGTTCTCTGGAGTTCCGCTCGTGCCGAAGCAACTTACAGAGTTGCCCGGAGTAATCGTTGTTGTATCAAAGTTCTCTGATACAAGAAATGTAGAATCACCGCAAAGTGTTCCACCGCCACGAGTCGATGCGCCAGCAGGTTGTGAGGCAAGTCGCAACGCTGTATGTTTTGAAATTTGGGCATGTTTTGGTGCTGCTGATGCGACGGCAACCATTGAATAGGATGCTATAGCGGTAGCAACGATACTGGTACAAATCGTTCGATATGTATACATTTATAGAGCTCCTTCTTGTCTTTCTCTCTTCATTTGCGGGCGCAACAATTGCACACGCATCTATATAGTAGAGGTAAAATCCCCTAATGCAATACTAAAAAACGAAGAAAAACAGCAATGCTTAGCTTTTTCCTTGCTAAAATACCCCTCTTACCACGCAAGCCGAAGTGGCGGAATTGGCAGACGCGCCGGATTCAAAATCCGGTTCCCGTTAAGGGAGTATGGGTTCGAGTCCCATCTTCGGTATTTTATTACCCCTCGGGTGATAAAATGCGTTGTATTATGCTTATAGATGAAGATTGCAGTAATAATCGCAGCAGGGGGTAGCAGTGCACGGTTTGGCACTAAAGACAAACTTGCAGAAGACCTTGGAGGTCGCCCGCTGTTATTGCGTACGGTTGAATTTTTTACAAAACGGGAAGATGTGCAAGAGATAGTTGTTGTTGGACCCGCAACAGATTTTGAAGACTTTAAAGAAAGATTTGGGCCTGCATTATCTTTCCACGGCGTTAAAATCGTTTCTGGAGGCGCTAGCCGTACTCAATCCGTTTCCAACGGTCTCGATATTGTTTCATTAAATATCGATATTGTTGCGATCCATGATGCAGCACGTCCTGCTGTAGATAACGAATTGTTCGACAAACTAATTCTCGCCTGCAACACCTTTGATGCAGTTATTCCTGCGCTTCCACTTACGGGAACAGTTAAACGAGCAGATACACAGGGGACGACCATTTCTGATGAAGACGCTATCGCTGATTCCATTCTTGGATCGAGCACCCAGCATTCTGTTAATGCTTTTAAAGTACAGGAAACAATTAAACGAGAAGGGCTTTGGGAAATGCAAACGCCTCAATGTTTTTCGTTATCGCTCTTAAAACAGGGGTATGCGCAAGAAAACATCATAAATTGCACCGATGATGCCCAAGTAATTGAGAAATTGGGTGAACCTGTTTACCTAGTTGAAGGTGATAGCCGAAATATCAAGGTGACAACTCCTTCCGACTACAAACTAGTGAAAGCAATTCTGAACGTAACAGGGCCAACTGAACGCCCTGCACATAAGCGTTTTTAATCGTCCTCATGGCATCAAACTCTGTAACTGTTGTTCTTCCGACGTATGAAGAATTCGAATCGCTCCCTTCGCTCGTCGAAGCGCTTTTGGAACTACGCCAAGATAACTTGCAAGCGTTGCAACTTATTATTGTTGACGATAACTCAAATGACGGCACAGAAAAACTAATCGAAGATATGCAATTTGATTGGATCCGACTTATTGTGCGACGAGACGAGAGGGGACTATCGAGCGCTGTTATCCATGGTCTTAAAGAAGCAACAACAGAAGTATGTGTTGTCATGGACGCTGATGGTTCCCACCCAGTAAGTACCATTCCCGCTATGGTGCAAGCCGTGACTGACGGTGCAGATTTCGCTGTCGGGTCACGCTACGTTACTGGCGGCACAACAGAAGATGATTGGGGATTTTTGCGCTGGTTGAATTCTAAAATCGCAACGATTATGGCGCGACCATTTACAAAAGTACTTGATCCGATGAGTGGTTTTTTAGCATTCCGGAAAAGCACTTTTGAAAAAGCAGAAGAATTGAACCCAGTAGGGTACAAAATTGGACTTGAACTGATTGTCAAGTGCCGATGCACAAACGTCGCTGAAGTGCCAATTCATTTTTCCACAAGACAACTTGGCGAATCTAAACTTACCCTTGGCGTTCAACTTGAATATCTTCAACATATCGTCCGGTTACTACGCTTCACCCATCCAAAACTTGTCAGCTTTTTCACGTTCGCAACCGTTGGATTAAGCGGCGCCTTTGTATATCTACTTGCTTTAAAAGCGACAAATGCACTGATTGAAACCACATCAATTGCAATTGCAACTTCGGTTTGGATCGCTATGACTTGGAATTTTTTATGGGATAGAAAATACGCATTTTGGTATGCACGAAGTCGCAATATTTTTGTGCAGTATGTCGGTTTTATAGTTGTGTGTTCTATTGGGGCGCTTGCAAATTTTTATATTACAAACTCCCTCGCCGATTCAGAAACTATTTTATATTCAGGCATGGTTGGCGTAGTTGTTGGATCTGCCATTGGCATCGTGTTCAACTTTTTAGTGACGCGTTTTATTGTTTTTTCGAAGTGAAAATTTCTTTTCGAAGCACTTTGCCAGTATAACTTTGTATACGTTTCGAAACTTCTTCTGGCGTTCCTGTTGCAACAATGGTGCCTCCGCCATTGCCGCCCTCCGGACCTAAATCAATAATCCAATCGGCGCACTTGATGACATCAAGGTTGTGTTCTATAACCATGACTGAATTGCCGGCATTCACTAAGCGCTGCACAACTTCAATCAATTTGTCTATGTCAGCGAAATGCAAGCCTGTTGTTGGTTCATCAAGTATGTATAACGTGTGATTATTAGTTCGAACGCCTAGTTCACTCGCAAGTTTTACTCGCTGGGCTTCACCACCAGACAGTGTCGTGGATGGTTGGCCAAGAGTGAGATAGCCAAGACCAACGTCTATAAGGCATTGCAGCATTCGCTCTATTCGCCCATGGCTTTCAAAGATTTTGGTTGCATCCTCAACAGTTGTGTTTAGTAAATCACTAATGGTATATCCACGCCATTTCACTTCAAGCGTCTCTGCGTTGTATCTTGAACCATCGCACTCTTCACAAGTGACGAAAGCATCGGGCAAAAAATGCATCTCGATTTTTTTAAGCCCTTGACCTTGGCAAGCTTCGCATCGACCACCTTTTACATTGAAACTGAACCGGCCTGGCTTATAGCCACGAATTCGTGATTCTTTTGTTTGCGAAAAGAGCGAACGAATTCCTCCAAAAATACCGGTGTACGTCGCTGGATTTGACCTAGGTGTTCTCCCAATAGGTGATTGGTCTACTTCAATCACACGATCGATATCGCCAGAGACTTTAATTTTATCACAAACAGTTGTTGGAATCTTTTTCTTCTGCACATGCTTTTGCATCGCTTCAAGGATTACGCCATTAACCAGTGACGATTTACCGCTTCCAGAAACACCTGTAAAACAAACAAGAGAACCAAGAGGTATCTGCACATCAATATTTTTGAGGTTGTTTTTCCGTGCGCCTGTGATTGATATTTGTTTCTTTTTAGAAAACGGACGATACGACTCCGGCTGTGAAATTACTGTTTTACCAGAGAGATATTCTCCCGTGAGTGACCCTTTAGTTTTAATTATTTCACGCAGCGATCCTTGGGCAACGATGTTTCCACCATGAATACCTGCACGAGGTCCTACATCAATAAGATGGTCTGCTTGCCTAATGATACCTTCGTCATGCTCAACAATAAGCACAGTATTGCCAATATCAGACAGGTGACGGAGCGTTTTTAAAAGTCGCTGCGTGTCACGCGCATGCAAGCCAATCGTTGGCTCGTCCAATACGTAGCACACACCAACAAGCCCCGAACCAACTTGGGTTGCCAACCTAATTCGTTGCGCTTCGCCTCCAGAAAGTGTACCGCTTGTTCTGTTCAACGATAAATAGTCAAGACCTACTGAAACTAAAAAAGTAAGACGATTTATAATTTCTTTCAAAATTGGCTCAGCAATCACCGCGACTTCTTTCGTTAATGTTAATTGTTCCATTCGATTGAGCGAATGCGAAATCGTCATAGACGTGATATCAGAAATTGAATGTTCGCCTACATCAGATGTAATCGTGACATGCCGCGCTTCCGTTTTAATTCGCTCACCGCAACAATCAGGGCAAGTCATCTTTGTCATATAACTAAGTAATTTATTCCGAACATTATCCGATTCGGTTTCTTTAAACCGACGCTCAAGTTCGCAAATCACCCCGACAAACCGCACGCGACTTCCCTTCACCGCACCTCCGTAAAGCAAAATCTTCTTCTGTACTTTTGTTAAATCTTCATATGGTGTTGTCGCTGTAATACCAACCATCTCGGAGTATTTTTTCATATACCTTCTGTATTTTCGCCTTACAGCAGGCCCTGCTCTATGCCATGGAACAATTGCGCCTTTGGCGACTGATTTAGTTTCATCGGGCACAAGTAGCGCGGGGTCAAACTCATGCACTGAGCCGAGACCGTCGCATCGTTTACATGCCCCAAAATGAGAGTTAAAAGAGAATAAGCGTGGTTCTAAAGCTGGAATCGAACATTCAGGATGTTCCGCGCATGCAAAATTTTCGCTGTACCTTGTTTCTTTCCATCCTTTTTTATGCTCTGTCAGAACAAGTATTGACCCGCCACTTAATCGAGCAGCAACTTCAGCAGAATCGGCTATTCTGTCCTTGCCTTCGGGGCCTGTGACAATTCGATCAACAACTGCTTCAATGTTGTGTATCTCGTAGCGACCAATTCCTAAGGGATTATCGGTTTCGTCAAGCAACACATCACGCAAATCAACAATTTTGCCGTTTACCCGTGCTCGCACAAATCCTTGGCTTCGTAAATCTTCAAGAACATCGCGGTGGTATCCCTTTTTTCCAACTACGACTGGCGCACACAACATTAGCTTCGTACCTTTTTTTATAGAAGTAATGTGTTGAATAATCTGAGATATAGAAGTGGTTTCGATTATGTTTGCGCATTTCGTTCCATCACTGTCAATATGCCAGCAGTGGGGCGTACCGCAACGCGCCATCAATAATCGAAGATAGTCGTAAATCTCTGTTGTTGTAGCAACAGTCGAACGAGGGTTATGACTTGCAGAACGTTGCGCAATTGCAATAGTAGGCGGCAACCCCTCTATAGATTCGACATTCGGTTTTCGCATTTGCGTTAAAAATTGACGAGCATACGAAGACAGCGACTCCATATATTTTCGTTGGCCTTCAGCAAAAATGGTATCAAAAGCGAGCGAACTTTTTCCAGAGCCAGAAACACCAGTCACGACAATGAGTTTATCGCGAGGAATTGAAATGTTTACATTTTTTAAGTTATGTTCGTTTGCGCCAGTAACAATTATTTGCTTTTTCGAGGCGCCCATGCTTTAAGAAACTTCGCGTCGCTGGAATAGAATTATACCGCAGGAAATCGAACCAATTATATACAAGCACCCGTACCCCGTAATTTTCAGTAAGTACTTCGTTGGTATAACGTTTTCTTGCGTGAGGGCATCAGTAAGCCAGAGCACTTGGAAGTTTGGCACAACGGAATAGGCGGTTTTTAGCGCAATCCATTGTTGGTATTCACTTCCAACGGCATACGAAGAAAGCGAGGTGCCCGGTAATGGCTGCAATGTTTCGGTGATAACTTCTTCCATATCACCATTTGATTTTTGCATGATCCGAATACGATCCACAGTTTCCACCTGTCCATCGTCTTCTGCTCGATCGAGCCAATGTTGTTCTATTTCGTAGAGCGGTTTACCAAACCACGCATCGGACATCATGCCTATAAAGAAAACGAGAATGGTTGCGATGAGTGTGCCAATTTGCGTGAGGCGAGTCGAAAAAGCGATAGCGATGGATCCAAGAATGAGCACGGAAACAAGCACAGCTAGTACTGCCTTCCAGATGTCGGGCTTAAACGCCACCCACATTGGCTGCGACGTAAAGTCTGGCGAAAAGTTTAGGACGATGAGATACGAAAGCGCAAGCAACGGAGTCGTTACGCATATCCAAGTTGATGAAAAAACAAACCCGTAAAAATAATTACACCAAACAGCAATGCCCGTACCAACAAGGAACGTCATCACGCCAAAGAGCAGAACAGGAAGGTGAATTGGAACACGGACCGTTTGAAATACTTCTTGCTGTTCAACAAGAAGAAAAACCAATGCAACATAAAAAGTTGAAAGTGCTATGGCGCATGCAGCACCTATGAATTTACCGATGACAAAGGGTGGGCGACCAATCGGCTTGGAAACAATCGTCAATGTTGTTTTGTTTCTGATTTCTTCGCCAAGCACTGTACTTGCGACAAAAATGGCAAGCAACATGCCAATCATGAATACTGTTGCTAGACCAATGTCTAGAAGCATTCTTTGGTCGTTCTCCATTGTGAATGCAGAAAGTGGACTTGCAAGAAGAAGTAGAAGCGTGGCAGCAAAGAGCAAAATGAAGACAATTGGTTGTCTAATGCTCTCAAAAAAGGCGTTTCGAGCGATTGTAACGATTTGGTTTAACATAGATATTGTGCTTTAAAGTGGGCAGGGTAGACCATTTCATGATAATCTGCCGAACCTTGAACGAACGTTATGCACTTTGGGTTCGTATCCCGTCAATAGAATGTCACGAAAACAGCATATACACTCATTTCTTACTGATTCGTTTCCAGTCCTCGAAAGTGTTACATAAGGTATTTCCATACAAATGAGAGTCGACCATCACGCCTGCCAGCGAGCAACCACTACAGCCATTACTGGCTTGATTATTCAAATAGCGATAGCGATCACCCTTTTAGTATTCGGCCTCGTTGCGAGCAGCACAGTATTTGTCTTCGCTTCCTTTTTTGCTTGGGTATCCACTGTAGTTTGGCTTGGACTCATTATCCTTTTTTACCAGCAAAAAATGCAACTGCTGGAAATTCTGGAAGAATCTGAACTTTCTGGTGGAGATCCATCCACCTTTTTTGATTCCTCCAGCGATGAAATTCGCCCTGCGGCTGCTCGACTAAATCTGTTGCACCGATGGGTGATGCCTGCGTTAAGTTTATTTGTCGCAACTTTGCTTATTGTTATCGCTGTTTCGCTGATTAATTTCCTTCGCGATTTAGAACACCAAGACGACACGCTTCAAACATTCATTCTTCAGACACCGCACATTGGCTGGGCTCTGGCTGTCTCTATGGGATTTGCACTGGTCAACTTTATCTTTTCACGTTTCGTTGCCGGGATGGCAAACATTTCTGCCTGGGCAAACTTACGTGGCGGATCCGCATGGATGGTCGGGAATGCTATTATTCTTCTCGCAATTTCTGTTGGTCTGTTTTTTCGATTTTTTGACAATGAACATGTTTTGCTCACAGTCACATGGGGAATCCCAATCTTCATGCTTGCCGTTTCCGCAGAAGTGTGTATCAATTTTGTTCTTAATTTGTATCGACCACGCATCCATGGTGAATCTCCAAGGCCTGCATTCGATTCAAAAACACTGAGTTTATTTGCTTCACCAGATTCACTTGTTCGCTCACTCAATGATGCAATCAACTACCAATTTGGTTTCGATATAACAAGTTCCTGGGGATACCAACTCCTTATCCGTTCAATCACTTGGCTTGTTTCTCTTGGTGCCGTTGTTTTACTTGCAATGAGTGCACTTGTGGTTGTTGAACCAACCGAGCAAGCAGTTCGGATTCGCCAAGGAGAAATTATTGGCGGCGTGCATCAACCGGGACTCATGTTTAAACTTCCATGGCCGATTGAAACGTCCATCGAAACAGATGTCACACACGTTCGTTCGCTTCCACTTACATTTAAATGGAAAGAAAAACGATCTGTTATTTTATGGACCGATGACTTGTTTAAAATGGCTGTTGTAAAACCAAAGCCATTCATCGTAAACGACGGAGAGAGCAACAGCGTGGAGGCTGACAAAGACTTGCTCGCACTTGTCGATATCCGTGCAGTATTGCAGTATAGAATTGCGCAGAATGGACTTCTTGATTGGTTGCAATTTGGTTCAGATGACGTTGAGCGTCGAAGCCGATTAACG
>CAWLAZ010000018.1:0-16655 GCA_963854955.1 Phycisphaerae bacterium
CAGTCCAGAAACAGAAATCTTTCATAAATCTAAAACGTTGTATGGGTTTGATCTAGCGCGCCGGTCTATGCAACAAGAAAACAAAGTCATTGTCGTCGAGGGCTATACCGACGTCATTGCCTGCCACCAAGTTGGAGTGACGAATGTCGTTGCTACCCTTGGTACTTCACTCACGCCTCAGCATGCGCAAAAATTATCTCGAATGTGCGATGAGGTTATTCTCGTTTTTGATGGTGACGAAGCTGGCCAACGTGCGGCGGATAGGGCTGTAGAAATTTTCTTTGCCAAAGAAATCGATGTTTCTATTTGTGTTCTTCCTGAGGGGAAAGACCCCGCCGATGTTGCGACAGACGCCGAATCATTACGCGGTCATTTCGCGAAATCTATGGATGCAATCTCGTATAAATTTGCGCGGATTGAAGCAAAACTCCAAACGACAGACACTATTTCAGGCAGAACGAAACTGGTGGGTACATTTCTTGATGAGCTGATTCGCTTAGGCATCGACAAACTTCCTGGAATTAAAAAACCACTGGTTTTTGAGCGCATTGGTCAGTTAGTAAAAATACCAATGGATGAAGTACAGTCGCATCTGCGCGACCGTATACAAGCCCGACCAGTACGCCCAGTACACTCGAGCAGGCAAGCGGTCACGAGAGATGCAGGCTCTTCGTTCGAAGAACAACACAGCGAAACCCATGATTTGTCTGACACGTCTGGCATCCCTGAAATGCCATTGATTCCAGTTCCTCGGTATAGGAAACTGGCAGAATTCGAATTTTTATCCGTGTTGTTGTTTGAACCAACGCAGTCGTCGGCGTTGATGCGCGAATCAAACGAAGTTATCCTTATAGACTCATTTATAGATGCGCATGCAGCAACTATCGCAAAGTGCATACTTCCAAAACTATACGCAGGAACTTCGTTCACTATTCCTGAAGTGCAAGATGAAGTATCCACAACGAGTGTTGAAGCGAAAAATCTTACCGCAACCTTGTATTTCGAAGGGCAACGTCTCTGTGAAGAGGCAGGATCCATTAACGTTGCTGTGAACCAAACTAAAACAGCATTCTTGCAAACAGTCAACAACAAATTGATTGCAGACAACGTTCGGGAAATTAAAAACTTTACAGACCCAGATCAACAAGCGAAGGCAGCGCAAAATGCCCTCGAGGCAATTCGTAATAAACAGAAAAAGAAGCGTGCAACATGATGTGTGCACGTAGTAATGATTTAATACTGCAGCTAGAAAGCTGCTCAAATTTTTTTACTTCAAAGGAGTAATATAGTGGCAACAGAAACAAGATACCAAGCAGTCGTTCCAATTATGCATCCAAGCATGGAGCTACTTCTCAACCAAAGCGCCGAGCGAGGTTGGTTGAGCTATGAGGAGTTAAACTCAGCTATTCCTGATGAGTTTTTGACCGCAGAAAAAATGGATGAACTACTCGCCCTACTATCGAATCTGGATATTGATTTGATTGGCGAGGACTTACGCATGCGTCGTGGTTGGGGTCAAATTTTTATCCCCCTTCAAACCTGTTTGCGTTTTAAACGTGACACGCCTTGGAAAGATAAAGCCCAAGAATTGGCTGAACTTGCCGAAGAACAAGGTAAGGATCCAAAAGAAGCCGTTCATATTGACGCCGACGATGGTTTACTCGACGAAGAAGAAACACAAGCAATCATTGCGCAAGCTCTCGCGGAAGCATCATCACGTCGTATTGATGACCCGATTCGTATGTATCTCACCCAGATGGGGAGTATTTCACTGCTCACGCGAGAAGAAGAAATTCGTCTTGCGAAGAAAATTGAATGCACGCGTTTCGTATTTAGGCGGTTGATTATTGAATCTGATTACGCTGCGCTACAAGCAATTGACATTTTAGATTTGGTAAACGGTGGCAAACTACCCTTTGACCGAACAATGCGCATTTCGACAGCGGAAGAAAATGCGAAACAAAAAGTGGCAAGTAGAATTCCAGTGAACACTGCGACAGCACGGTTACTTCTTGAAGCAAATGCTCGAGACTGGGAACGTATTGAAGAAGACGGTTTGTTGAAATCGGATCTTGAAGATGTGCGTGCACATATGCAAACGAGACGCCGCAAAATTGCTTCACTTCTAGAGGAATGTTGTTTGAGAACAGCAAAAATTCAACCACTTCTTCGCAAGTTGCAATCCATCTCAAAGAAATTTAAGCAAATCCAACGTGATTTGGATAACTCGAAAAAACGTAATTCGCAATTCGATCCAGATGATGTGCTCGTGATGCGAGAAGAGCTCGCTGGACTTCGTGGACTGATTTTAGAATCACCAGAAGAACTTGAAACTAGATTGAAAACAATTAATGTTGTTTTTGAAGAATACGATCAAGCTAAGCGCGACCTGTCAGGCGGCAACCTTCGACTTGTTGTTTCTATCGCTAAGAAATACAGAAACCGTGGCCTCCCCTTCCTTGATATTATTCAAGAAGGAAACACCGGACTTATGCGCGCAGTGGATAAATACGAATACCGACGTGGCTATAAATTTTCAACGTATGCAACATGGTGGATTCGCCAAGCAATTACGCGAGCAATCGCAGACCATGCACGAACAATTCGTGTTCCTGTACACATGATTGAAACAATGTCTAAATTGCGCGGTATCCAAAAACGGCTTCTTCAAGAAATTGGCCGCGAACCAACACTTGAAGAAATCGCGGAAGTTGCGGACATGTCGATTGAAGAAACGAAGCGTGTCATGAAAATTTCACGCCATCCAATTAGTTTGGATAGGCCAGTTGGCGAATCGGAAGATTCACAATTTGGTGACTTCATTGAGGACAAGCGTCAACAGGCACCTTCAGAAACTGCAACAAGCGAAATGCTTCGTTCGCGAATAAACGATGTCTTAAAGACACTCACCTACCGAGAACGTGAAATTCTTAAGTTGCGTTACGGAATTGGTGATGGATACACCTATACACTTGAAGAAGTTGGTCGTATCTTTAAAGTTACTCGTGAACGTGTGCGACAAGTAGAATCAAAAGCGATTCGTAAATTGCAACATCCAGTTCGACGCCGTCGGCTTTCAAGTTTCCTTGATCAGAACGCAGAGACTGAATATTAATTTGAACATCGATAGTTAACGAAAACAAGGAGCGGATTTCCGCTCCTTGTTTTTTTATACATACGCTTTACAAGTGTATGAAGGAATGCGTTATGAGCATTCGCCCCATGCACCAATGATTGCAAGCAGATCAGGAGTATCAACGGTTCCACTACCGTCGATATCAGCGTCATTATCCGTTAATCCCCAGTTGCCAACAACGGTGAGTAAATCAGTTACATTAATAAGCCCGTCACCGTCAAGATCCTCTTCGCAGGAACTCATGCAGACGTCGCCTTCGTCACACAACGTGCCAGCGCTGGTCCATGCTCCTCCAACTGCAGCGCAGTCAAGGGAAGTCAAGTCAAGGCACCAGGCAGAGCCACAGCAGGCTCCAATTGGTTGGGGGCATGTAACACTACCGCATCCAGTGCCGTCGCCTTGGAACGTGCCCGCTACAGCGTTGCAGGTGTCGAGGGACACGGGGCCAACGCAAGCGCCGTCGGGTAAACAGCATGCTCCCTCTGGAAAGCACGTTGTCTGAGCACAGGTCGTACCTTCGCCCATGTGTGTCCCGCCAACAGTAGTGCAAGTATCCAATTCAAACTCTACACAGTTTCCAGTTGATGGAACGCAACATGCTCCAACACCGGAATTGCAAGTATACGTTGCACAAGCCGTGCCGTCGGCAGAAAATGTGCCACCAAAAAGAGCGCAGTCAGTTGGACTTAAATCTTGGCAGGAATCATCAGTAAAACAGCACGCGGCTGGAGCCACGGTGCAGTTTATAGGCGTGTATGCAGAACGAAGAACCCAATCTCCGCTTGGTGTACAAATACCAGGAAAATCCTGAAACGTCATCCAGCCAGAACCGCAAACGCACCATGTGCCGGTAACTGCATCGATCCAATTTTCTTGAGGAAATTGAAGCCCACTTGTATCTGTGCAAGGAAATGCATTTCTGTTTTGGTCAGGTGAAGATATGCATGGATTTCCGGGTAGGTTATGGTGGTCAATTCTAAATGCAACCGTGTACGAGTTCATGCCGCTATCGTTGTAAATGTAAATTTGTTCGGAATCGCTCGGGTCGATGCCGACCGAAAGAATGATTCCGTTTGTTCCTGGAGGCATAACAAGGTGAGGCAAAAGAATGTCGTCACTTGAAAAAGAAGCAACAAGTATGCCGTCTGTTGGTGTCCCGTCCCACACTTTGACTGTCCATTGCGTCACAGTTTGAATCGTTGCATTGCTTGTGCCAAAGAGCGCATCCATAACATCGACACGAATTGGAAACTCTGATTCCGGAACGGCAAAGGTTGCCCCGAACGACTCCCCCTCTGCGAAGCCAGCTTGAAGGACATACGCGCCATCTCCGAAATCGCTGTCTGTAAGGGCAACTTCAACTTGTGGGCATGTGCCCAATGAACGATTCAAAGACAGTTTGTCCGTCTGAATGTTTGTGAATGTTGCTTTAAATGTTGAGGGAGTTGGTAACACAACAGCAACAGGATCAAGCCGGCTGCCTACTTCCGCATTAGAAACAGGCGCGATGGCAGAAGAAATGAGCAGCGCTATAAAAAGTGTTTGCATAGTAATCCTTGTCCCCATACATCAAATGATGCTGTAAACATGGGTACATGTCAAGAAGATTTAATGTTTATCTATGAAAAAGCTACTTCAAGCGATGCTATGAGCGTATCTTGGTCTGGCAATCGACCACATCCGACGGTTTTACACGCTTGCCACCCATCATCAGGAGTAACGATGGTAAACCCATCTTCCATCAATTGTTTGGTGTTGCGAATAGTTGAAGCTTGAGCGAGCATGGTGGCGTTCATAGAAGGTGCAAGAAGAACGGGTGTATCGTTTCTATCAATCGCAGAGATAACTAAGCTTAGCGGATCGCTGGTCATACCGTACGCAAGTGTTGCAAGCATATTCATGGTGCAAGGCGCAACAAGCATTGCGTCCGCTTTACGAGCCAACTTTACATGTTGCGGGTCAAACCCATCAATAAATGACCACTGGCTATCGAAGACTGCGTTGCCTGTAAGGGAAGCGAAAGTTAATGGTGTAATAAACTTCGCGGCCCCTTCGGTCATGATGACATGGACGTCGCATTTGGATTGCACAAGTCTGCTTACAAGGTCTGCAACTTTGTAACAAGCAATACCACCCGAAAGACCTATGAGTATTGTTTTTCCTTCAAGCTTGCTATTGAGCTTAGCCATTTTTTGAGCCAACAGCGTATTTCATGACGTACCCTGATTCGGTGTAGTCTGCTGTGATTTTATCTTCCATGATTTCAGCGATCACTACTTCAAGGTCCGTGCGACCATTTCGTTCAACCAATGGTCGCGCTTCATCAATAAGCAATTCACGTAATCTGTGTTGAATCAGAGCGGTCAGCTTAAAGCGACCGCCACATTTTATTACAATTTCATCACTTCGAAGGGCATCAATCATTGTAGGTATCTCCTCTAGTAGGTCTTAAACGCCATTTGTGGCAAATAGAAAGGTCGAAACAGAGATTATACCGTATTCAACGCCTTTTGTCACTTTCTTGTACGCATTTGGTTTGTTACACTCTCGGATTCCACTCTTGTAAAAGTATCAAGTGCGATGAATCGTATACTGACCCCACATCTTAGAAAAATTGGCATACGCCTCGGATTTGAGCGAGACTGGTATTTATACCTCGTTGCAGCAGTTATTGGCGTGTTTATGGGGCTGGCGGCAGTCGGTTTTATCTTGCCCTTACGGAAAACTGAGCATTTTGCTGAGTTACTGCAAGGATCAGAATATCTTTGGTTAATTATTCTCTTAGGCCCTGCAGCAGGAGGTTTAATTACAGGCATTTTAATTACCGTGTTAAAGCACGACGGTATTGGCCCTGGTGTGACATCTGTCATTTTCGCAGTTCAGCGCCGCAAAGGAAAACTCTCTTGGAAAATCGGCCTTCGGAAATGGCTGGCTTCCACAGCGACTATTGCCTCCGGTGGTTCCGCTGGCGCAGAGGGTCCAATTGTCACCATCGGTGCCGTGGTTGGGTCGAACATTGCAAAAATGTTAGGCACCGGATCACAACACACAGGCACGCTTCTTGGGTGCGGCGCTGCAGCAGGTTTGGCTTCAGTGTTCAATGCTCCTATTGCGGGAATTTTCTTTGTTATGGAAATTCTACTAAGAGATTTTTCACTAAAAACATTTACACCAATTGTTATTGCCGCGGTTGTATCCGCTGCGACTACGCAAGGCATCCTTGGGGATGAAGCGCTGTTCCAAGTCGGCGAAGGATTCTTTCGCGATGGTCTTGCCTTCAGCGTAATGCAAATTCCAATCTACCTAGTTCTTGGTGCAGCGTGCGGTTTGCTCGGCGCGTTGTTTGTTCGCTCATTGGAATTTTCAGAGAAGATGTTTGTTGCGACAAAAATACCATTGATAGCACGGCCGCTGCTAGGCGCCTTGTTTCTAGGTTTGCTCGGTTTTGCGGTCTACTGGTTTACATCAAGCGACACCATGCCGCAATTTTACGGCAACGGCTACCCGATGATAGAACACTTTATAAATCCAAATAGCTATTTTACTTCAGAGAGCGGCACTGTACTGAAAGATGCAACACCACTTCTTCTTGGTCTTGCAGGATTGGCACTCATTAAAATTGTTGCAACGAGCATTACAGTTGGATCAGGTGGAGCTGGCGGCTTGTTCGCGCCATCGCTCTTTATTGGCGCAGCAACAGGTGGTTGCATTGGGTACATTGTTCATTATTTCGGTTGGTTCCCTAACACTTCACCTGCGTACTTTGCACTTGTGGGCATGGCTGCACTTGTAGCGGCAACGACGCATGCACCACTGACTGCAATTTTAATTGTGTATGAAGTGACCCAAAGTTACGATGTTATTTTGCCCTTGATGTTCGCCGCCGTTGTAAGCACTGTTGTTGCACGATTTATATGCCGCGACAGTGTGTATACGTTTAAACTTTCAAAATTAGGCGTTCGTTTGGGCGCACTTAGTGACCTGACGATCCTTCGTCGACTTACATCTGAAGATGTCGAGTTAATCCCTGCAACGATTGTGAAACGGTCAGATTCGGCGCAGCGATTAGTGGACTTAATGGAATCCGCCGGTACTTCAGACTTTGTTGTTACGGACGATCATAATAAGTATTGCGGCATGGTTACATCCGGAGACTTGCGTTCAGCTCTTGTATACAGGGAAGCTGTTCCTCTGTTGCAAGTATCCGAATTACAACGTTCAGATTTGCCAACGCTTGCAGAAGATGAAACGCTTGATTTGGTGCTTGATAAATTTTCTCGCAGTGACGTGCAAGCGCTCGCTTTGCTTTCATCAAAAGGTGAAATTTTAGGACTTGTCTCTCGTACACGGTTGATGAATCGATACCAAATCGCCTTAAATGAGGATACCGATTAACGTGCCTGCGCCAAGAATAACTTTTGGCCCTGAAGTTAGACTCACCCGAAAGAATGAGTTTAATACTATGTTTTCTGAAGGAATCAGAAAGAAAGCAGGTCCACTTCTTGTCTATAGAAGAAAAAATACTTTAGGTGTTGCTCGACTTGGACTCTCAGTACCAAAGCGTGCAGGCAACGCAGTTGTTCGAAATTGTATAAAGCGAAAATGCCGCGAGGCCTTTCGTTTATTGCATACTGAATTGCCCGCAATAGACATCCTTCTGACTGTTCGTCCACATGCGCCATTACAAATGGATGAGTACAAAGAGTTCATCCGTAAAGGCATCTCTGTATGACACAAAGGTGTACCCTGCTTGCGCGTTGCTTCATGCTTTTTGTCAAGCTATACCAAATCACATTAAGGCCACTCATGGGCGGTCACTGTCGATATCAACCAACTTGTTCTGCGTATGCATTAGAAGCATTGCAAAAATACGGTGGCATCAAAGGTGGGTGGAAAGCATTCTGTCGAATTCTTCGTTGTAACCCTTGGGGTGGGTGTGGATACGACCCACCCTAAACGTGGGGTCATTTACGTTGAATAGTACTTGATGCGTTGTCAGCGGCTTTATTTTGTGCAGCGGCAGCTTCATCAGCCATTTTCTGACGCCATGCTTCAAGCCCTGGCGGTTTAGGGAATGCTTGATCAAATGACCGAATGTGACTTAACGGGTTTTTTGCAAACTGTGTCTGTAAGCGACGCACGATTCGGTCATATACTCGAGGGCGAAGTCCTTGTTGCAGTTTGTCTACGCCACCCCAGATTGCTATCCGTTCTTCAAAAGGCACCGTGGAATCAATCATCAATTGTTCGAATGTAATCTGCGCACTTGATTCCAGTGCACCAATAATATCTTTAACTCGACCAGTACCAAACTGGGTTGTGTAATCGTTGTATTCATTCTGCTTGAACTCGTTCGTGACGTTGTTTGCGAACGCGAGCGCTTCTTTAAATACTTCTGGTCTATTTTGTCCAATGCCAACGCGGTAGGCATACCGCAAAGCAGCCATCACATCACTAATTGCAATAGCGGGCAGTCGTTCGTATTCCCCTTTTGCTTGTTCGCTTACCCAAACATCGAGCGGCACTTTGTATACCGTATTTGGTGGACTTGCACCCTCTCCGAAGTAAGCATCAAGTTTATCAAGGAGTGTCTGCGCGCGTTCCGTTTCGCCTTGTCTGAACCACTCACGCACGGCAGAGCCAAGGAAGTTTTTTAAGAAAGTCGTGAAGGTATCACTGCCAGCTCCCCGGACAAAATAATGCTTCTTGTACAGTTCATTCCAGAGACCTTCGCGGTCATCATCACCAATAATAGAATCGATAAAACGAGGATCAGGGAAGCGACCAGGAACTTCTTGCGAAAATGGATCGTACGAAATCCTGCCTGTACGAGCAAGCGCTTGCAGCGCTGAAAGTTGTACTCGGTCGGTGTTGAGTGTTTTGTAAATATCGTTAGCTTTTAATCGCCCTCTGCCAACATTCGCTCCTCTGCGTGACCAGTAAAGAGCATGTGTTTGTGGGTGACGCCAATCAAGTGGCCCTATGTCGCGCGTGTATTCATACATCAATTGCGGGTCCATGTTGTACTCATCTTTGAGTGCTTGCTTACGAAATGTAGCAATGAGTATCTTCCATGCATGTGTATATTTTGGATTGGAATAAAGTTTTTCAAGCTGGTTGAAATACGGCGACTGCATCCGTAGTTGGTCCATTAATCCAAATTCTTTGGCGACCGTCGAGTGTGTCGCAATTGATTCAAGTTGAGAAATATGAGCAAGCATTTCTTCCGGATTCATAGAAGCATCGCTTGCAATAAAGTCTGAGTAGTCCTTTTGAAGAATGTCCAGTAACTCTGCAAGCAATGGTTCGTCTTTTATCGCGTCGTCCAATGTGCGGGGAGCATCTGCGATAGATTTCATCCATGCAATGCGTTCTTCCCAATCATCTGGCGGTTCGCCAAGGATATTGTGCCATCGTTCTGCAAACATTCGCTTGTAATAAAGGTGTGCATCATCTGAATTGCCGTCAAGTTTATGCATGAAGAAAAAAGCAAGTTCTTTATGTAATTCTAAGCTATCAGGATTAGCCCGAAGACCTTTTTCTCGCAGAAGACGTATGCCTTCATTGACCCACTCCCATCGTTCTTCGATTGTGTGTGTTGCAACTGAAATGTTGTACGCCATGTTGTGCGCGTGAAATACCCAAACTTGTGGAAAGCGTGGTTGTAATTTTGTTATAAGTTCAGCATCAGCCATGACCTCGAAATAAAGCCCATCACGTTGCATTTGTTGAATTTTAATCCAGAGGTAATCAACAAGAAGACCGCGCAGTGCGCCTATGGACATGCCGACAGTATTAATCCAACTCGGGGCACCTTCAACAACGTTGTTTGTGTACCGAAGAGTACTGTCTTCTGCTTCTTCCAAAATCGAAGGCAACAATAAGCCACCGCAAGTAATACTGATTGCTGCGACGCAAGCGGAAACGATTTGGATGAGACGGTCGTGTTTCATGTTCTATAGAAAGTACTTTTGAAAAAGACTTTTGTTCAACCACTCCCGCTGTATATTGCTAACTGACGTTTTTTCAATACTATAGTTCCGATGCTTAAGGCTAAACAAGTCCAAGCGATGCCAATAGTGATAAACCCCTTGAATACTGAAGACCAGGATACGATCATGCCATCAATAAGTTGATCGGTGGGTCTTTGCGCGCCAAATCCCTCAAGTAAGAAGACCATGGCTGATGCGATGCCACTAATGGCATTTTCAAACGCCCACTGGATAATATGCGCAATGTTTGTCCACTCGACCGCTTGGGTAGGTGGTGGAGCGTACGCGCCAAGTGAACTTGAAAGATACGGCGCAAGCGTGCCCGTTGCAAAAACAGTAAGTGTTATCATGCATGCAACAGGAAAACTTAAGAATGTGGAGGCAGCGAGTGCCAATGCAGCAAGAAACGCTAACTTAATCCAGAGAACAAGCATAGTTCTAAAGAAATTACTTTCAAAATCACCAACGCGATAGCGTATTTCAATACCACCTTTGTCGAAACTCATCGCCCCTCGACCTCTATTTATAGCTGGTGGATCAAACAAATTGAAAACAGAAACTCGTATCTCACCTTTGTCGTTAATTTGATTCGCTGGAATCATTGTGACGTGCGTCATCGTAGGAATATAGGTTACTACATGGCTCGTAGCTGGGTCTTCGTTGTACACAAGGCCCGCTGTAAATGTTTCATGTTCATCAGATTCTCCAATGTGAAATCTGTATTTAAAAGCAAGTGGTGAGCCAAGTTTTTTAGCATGGGCGAGACCTGTAAAAAGATAGGTTTGTGAATACGATTGCCCACCGCGCATTGGTGGGATTGATCGTTGCATCGCAGAATATTGTGCTTGCACATCTTCACGTAATTTTTTACGCAATCGAAGTTGGATTTCTTCTTCATCACGTAGTTCAGGGTCAGCGGCAATCAAATCTTCAACACGCGCAGCAATTTGTTCGCTTGTAAGTGTTTCATACACAGGAAAAGCTTCTGACCTTGCCGTTAACACTTCTTCTTCTAGTGCCAAACGATCAAGATCACCTTGTAAACCATCGGCAACTGATTCTGTTCGAAGGTATTGAAGATAGAAAAAGACTGAGATGCCAGCAACGGTGAGAATTGCAAAGTTTAATGAGACAATGCCAAGCCATTTTCCGAATAGGTACCCCATTTTGCTTACGGGTTTTGTTAGGACTTGCCAAATTTGTCGATCTCTGATTTCAAAAGCAATAGTCGCGCACCCTAAAAAGACAGTAAGGAATGCAGCGATAGTAAATGTTGTTCCAAGACTTCTGCTTAAAAAGGTTTGAACTTGATGGCGCAGCGGCGAATCTGGGTCGAGCATAAGAGGCACCATCGGTAAAAAGAGCAAGAGCATTGTTACGAAAGCGATTGAGAGTCTGGTGCGTGTTGCTTCAAGCAGTACACCACGGGCAAGTGCGGGCACTTGATGAGGTGATTGGAATACCATTTTTAGAATCGTAATGATTAAGGTATAACTAAAAGCAAGAATACACATCCCAACAATGGCAGTTGCGCCGAGGGGTGATTCAATCAAAGTAAATAAGAGCCAGCCAAGAAGCGCAACCGTCGCTGTGTAAAGCATGGGTAACAACAAGCCAGTCCATACAGCAAACCCGAGGAAAAATAAGGAAATTATCCCAATAGACCAAGTGAATATAGGGTCTTGAAGTAACCATGTTGGAACCCAACGAGGGTGTTCATTTTGCAATATCAGGGAAGTAATGCCTGATGGATCAATAATATTATCATTAGCATCTAGTATGCGGAAGCCAGCTAAACGTTCGTCGCCGTACAGCGTGCCTGAAAGTTCTACAAAACCTGTTTTTTCGATAGATTCAGCCACCATACGTTGGTCAAGGCCCGTAAGGACACTGTAAATCTGACTTCGTAAGTTATGAATTTTGTAGCTTGCAATAAGAGTCGGCGCAAGCAATGAAACAACAGTTGCAACAATCAAAACAGAGAAAAGAATTTTCGTCCATCGTTTCTGTTGCCAAACGTGCAGTTTATGATGAAGTGCAAGAATCGTTTTCACGGTTAATTCTTTGCGTCTTTCTTATCGTCTTCAGAGAGCAACTCCTCAATAACAGAGGCGTCAGCTTCCGATGTGGGCGATGCTGCTTCTGCGGGTGCTTCGCGTGCAATAACTGGCTCTTCTTCAGCATGCACTAATGTATCAAGCATAGCGTCGTCTTGGCTTGGAGTGCGTTCCCTTGTAACTTCTTGGGTTGCTCGATTCGTATGTTCTTTGCTGTCAATGAGCTTATCGATAAGGACGTCCCCCTCCTCGTCGCCTCGAAGAAAAGCAGCAGTATCGCCACCTTTTGCGCCGCTTGTTTCGATTTTATCTTCACGTGCTTTGTCAACTATTTGAATAAAGAATGACTCAAGATTTTGTCTTGGTTGTGTGATAGATTCAATAGAAGTCTGTTCATTTTTTTCAAGAATTTGTTCTATTTGAGAAATGGTTCCGTCGTTGCGAATTCGAGGGACACGAATAATCGTATAGTCAGTATCAATAAGTAGTTCATCGGCAGTACCCTCTGCATGAATTTTCCCGCCATACAGAATAGTCATTCGGTCACAAACATCTTCCACATCTGAAAGCAAATGGGAACTCAATAGAATCGTTTTGCCTCTTCGTTTGAGTTCCATGAGTAAATCTTTTACTTGGCGTGTGCCAATTGGATCAAGCCCACTGGTTGGTTCATCAAGAATAAGGAACTCTGGGTCATTTATAAGCGCTTGAGCAAGCCCAATTCTTCGCATCATCCCTTTAGAAAATTCGCCGACATGCCTGTGTGCAACTTGCGAGAGCCCAACCATTTCAAGTAGTTCTTCTGAACGGCGTTTCCTTGTTTTACGATCAAGTCCGTATAAGCGACCATAATAATCAAGCGTTTCCAAAGAGTTGAGGTACGGGTATAAGTAGGATTCTTCTGGAAGAAAACCAATAAACTTTTTAGTAGCTACATCATGGGGTTCTCGACCAAACACCGTAAGTCGCCCTCGAGTTGTATTTAACAAACCAAGTATAAGTTTAATAGTGGTACTTTTACCTGAACCGTTCGGTCCAAGAAGGCCAAAGACTTCTCCGCGTTCAATAGAGAATGAAATGCCATCTACAGCGGTAGCTTTGGACCGCATCCAAAAGTCTTTGAAGATTTTAGTCAGCCCCACTGCTTCGACAATTGAGTCGTTTGTATGCGTTTTTTTCATCTGGTATGACTTAAAGCAAATTAGTTTTTGCCTTGCACCCTTCCGCCTTCAATTGAAAGTTCACGTGAGATGGAACCAGGATTTATATCACGAGCGCGTAAAATCCATGGGTTCAGCATGTCTGCTTCAGAGATATGCGTACGAGATTCTTTTCTACGAAGTTTATTTGTGTGTCGTAATTGAGAAATTTGGTCTGAACCAGTAATTCCTAGGCGAACATTTGCGATGAATGATGGAACGAACATGGTTTCGACATCTGCATTTTCTAGCACTGATGCATACATATCAAACCACTTGTTTTGAATGACAAGTTCTGGATGTTCTCGATATGTTGGAAGGAGTGATTGAAATCTGCGAAAATCTTGCCCAAGCGTCGTTTCTATTTGTGCACGATACCCTTCAGCGATAGAAATTTTATTCGCCGCTTTGCCGGAAATTTCGTCGTCTTGAAGCATAGAATTAATAGCGTTTAAGCTTGTTTGTTTTACTTGTTCGTCGCCGAGCTCCGCGGCACGTTCGTAAGCGGTGATGAGATTGAGTAAATCGTCGTAACTACTTCCGGCTGCTTCGATAAGTGTTTCGTGTGCGCTCGCTCGAGCCCGTTCAACTGTAGTCTCTGCTTTAATTTTTGCGCTGTCAAAATTAGCGTAGGACTTTTGTATAAAGAGTGGTGGTTCTGGTTCGTTTGGCAAGATTACATCTGAAATTCGAATGCCACACTCTAATTTGTTTAATGTGTCTTGCGCATGATTTTGGAAAAGGGAACGTAGTTCTTCAAGTGGTTTATCAAGAAGCTCTTCAAGAGTGAGTTCGCCTACAACATGCACCGCAGCTTTTTCAAGTGCAATTTCAACAAAGAAATTTCCTTCTGCATCGGGGATAGTATGAGCGTATTGGAGTGGGTCGACTATTTCCCAAAAAGAGGAAATTTCAATATGCGCTAAATCACCATCTGCGGTAAGTAAGGAACCGTCGCGCCCAGGAACGAGCCCATCCGTTGATTTGGATTTTGTAAGACGTTGTTCGTGGCTTAGGCGCGCATCTATACGAGGACGAAAGACTCCGCCGATATTGGCTTCTCTATTTTGCGCATCAAATACTTCAAAGGCACCAATGGGAGGAGGCCAGTTTGTTTGTAATCCTGGTTGTAATCCATGTTCATTGATGATCGCACCAAAAAAGGTTGCTACGCCTGTTTGTGAATCTTCGACTGTTCTAAAGCCAGAAACAAGGTACAACCCAACAAGGACAATCATTGCGAGTTGCAATGCTCGAAAGCTGAGTTGCAACGAAGAGGCAAGTGATTTATGGGCAGTGTCCATAGCCTCTCGTAAATCAAGGGCATTGTCCTCCCGATCTTGCAGAACAAACTTGGCAGAGGCTTCTCTTCGAGTCTCTTGGTTTGGTTGTTGGCGCTTGTCACTCATACGATTAATCACCATTCCCTTTTGGAACAGGAATGGAACCAGCGCTAGAGCTAGCGTTTAAATCCATTAGGTGAAACGGCGCAACATTGGCTTCAAGTACGAGTGTTGTGTTTTCTGAGAGCGATGTTTCAACAGCATCTAGCCATGCAAGGAAAATAGCGAGTTCCTTGTCTTCGCCCATTTGTTGCAAGTATTCAGCCGCTTGCAACTCGCCTTCTTCACGAATTTGGTCAGCTCGTTGGGAAGTAAAAGCCATGATTTTATCGTGCTTTGCTTTCGCTTCTGCTCGAATTGCCTCAGCATCGGCCATACCTTTCGATCGCCTTTGTTCTGCAAGGGTGTCGCGACTAGCCTGCATTCGTTGTAAGACAGCAGTTGTTGTTTTTGGAGGTAATAACAATCGATTGATCCCAACAGAGATTGGAACAATGCCAGTTGCCTTCAGCGCAGTGAGACGAGCAAGAACGGCATCTTCTGCGTCGGATAATTTATTTTTCGCGCCGGTTAACTCTTCGAAGGAATAGGAACTTAGTGCAGAAAGCGCGTCACGAAATTGCCCGTCAATAGTTGACGTGGCAGCTTCAGTAGTGCCGTATGAACGATAGAAATCGAGCGGTGCCATTGCATTTGTATCAATTTTCCAGAGTAAGTAAGACTTAACAACTATTTGTTGACCGTCGACTGTTTGTAATGTTTCAAGTGGAGATTGATGAATTTTCATTCTTGTGTCAAGAAGAACCACAGAGTCTGCAAAGAACGGCAAGCGGAAATGAAGCCCCGCTTCTCGAACGATGCTGTTGTCTGATGTTTCACCAAATCGCGTACGTATCCCAACTTCATGGAATGAAACTGTATAAGTCATACTAAACAGTAATAAAATGAAGAGCAATGCAATGCCAGTAACAATAACAATAGGACGTTTCATATTAGTTTCCTTCTTCATCAGTTTCAAGTGAATCAGCAAAGTTGAGCAGCGGGTTAATGCTGCGAAGTTCTACATCAAGTTGGATTCGCTCAGGATCGATTCCAATAACATATTTTCGAATAGAGGGCAACCGACGAGCGAGCACGGACATATACATGCGTTGCATATAAAGTTCAGGCGCAGCTTTAAAGGCAGCCATTTGTCCGCTTACACGGCTGGCGCTTGACCAAGTGTCCATCAAGGATGTCCAACGTTCAACCCGAGCACTTCGGATTGTTGCAGCGGCTGAACCATTGCCCTCTTTAATAAGTTTTATGGTGTCTTGTTGAAGAGCTAGCATTTTTTCATTCGCTGAAGCGATTACATCGGCGCTTGCATCTGCACGCCTAAGTGTGTCCCATGATGTTCTTGCATCGTTAAATGCAAGCACTGAATCCACAACAGCATCAACAAGGTCAGCGTCGCCAACCACGTGGGTGAGTAAACTTTCAGCTTGCCCGTTTGCAGCAGAACGCAATCGCATTTCGCCTTGCATGGCAACCGAAAGTTCTTCAAAACTCCCAGCAGCAGTGCCAGCAGGCGCAACCATTGGAAGATCCACAGAAACAACTTGTATGCCAGCGTGTTGTTCATCAAGCGATGCTTGAACTAGTTCGCTGGCCATTATGGATAAATTGCCTCTTTGCGAACCAATAACATCGTCAAGTTCTAATTGTTGGAAGAAACCCGTAATGGTTCTTTGGGCAATCGCTTTAATGGCCATTTCCCTGTACGTTAATCGGCTTCGACGCTCAACGTCATCTGAACCAAATTGCAACCAATCAAGAAGTCCATTCTGCGCAATTCTATACTGCAATACTGCACGGATATCGACAAGTGCGAGCAAGTCTTTGTCAGCTTCAACGCTGTTGTTCTCTCCGTCGTTTACGATGAATGG
>CAWLAZ010000019.1:0-15604 GCA_963854955.1 Phycisphaerae bacterium
TGTTGCCGCAGTTTGGACACACAGCCAAGTTTGTGCTGTTGAGTGCGTGGTGCGAGCGACGTTTACGCTTTCGTGATGGGGATGTTCGTAGTTTTGGGAGCATCGTTCTATACCTTCTTCAAAAAATGAGCCATTCGTAACCATACGTGAGCTCTGGATTGAACGCGGAATTGTAGCAAAAATGGCAAATCATCGCCACCTCAGAGTAAATATCCGCCTTTTTTAGCGTGATTAAATGCTATGCGGCAATGCTACTGCTAGGGCCAAACCCCTGTTACGAAGTTCAGGCCCCTTTCAAGCGTTTTTTTGCCCATTCACTAAAAAGTGAACTGGCATAAACATGGCCCAACGTTCCTTAGTACGGGGCAGACCTGCTGTTAACTTGTCGGGATAAAGTGTAACCATTCGCCAAACAAGAATTCAAGTCGCGCCGCAAGCAATGCAATTCGACCCATCACGGTGTACCCAAAGGAAGCACCGAACGTAATCATAAGGAACCAAATACCTAGACGAGCAGTTTTACCAACGAGACCCTTGTGTTCAATAGAGAAGAAGAAGTACACCATCGCCGAGAACGTCGCCACTGTCAACAGAATGGCGTTAAACGTAGGCCAAAATTCAAAACCACTCTCGCCCGTAATCCAAAGCGGAACAATGCCCGCTCTAATTTGCGCAACAAGATCTGCCTCCACGTACCCAATCATACGGTAGCCAGCAGTAATGCCAATAAAGAATGCAATTGGCCAACGACTAATCCAACCTCCAGCGGGCATCAATTGGAACAAGAGCATAACAATAAGAATGGCTGGAACTATGTAAAGCCATTGCGTACCGCCAGATGCATCCATCCCTGGCAAAAATGCCATTTGGACAAAACCAGGCATAAGCTTACCCCACAAAAGCGGAACAAAAACATCCCACAATCCGATGACCATGACGTACCCAGCTGACGTACCAACAACCATTGCCTCTGCAAATTTATACGCGGGGTTGTCGCCAACGAGGAATGAAAGGATAAACAATGTAAAGATGGCGGACAGCCACAAGCCTATTGTTCGTGACCAACTTAATGTTGCCGAACCACTGTCGATGGCTTCTTGCGTCAACTCGCTATCAGGAACCACGTTATAGGTTGTCCATTTGATGTCGCCAGGTGCTGGCGAATCTGTCGCACTGTATTTACCCTCAGCGTCTGCTGTGAAGGCCTGTTGTTCAGGTGTTATCCAAACTTGCCCTGTGCGAGATGTTGTCATGCTCCATACAAGCATGATTGCACCAACAAGAAAGATGATGCCCCAGATCAGTGCGTTTGATTTTTGTGGTGTATCAGTACTCATTACGCCTGACCTCGCTTTCGACTCATAAAGAAAATCCAGTTACCGATGAGAATCAAGATAATCATCAAACAATGCGCCACGAGCTGTGGCCCCATTCTTCGTTTTGCTTCTTGTGCTTTCGGGTTAGCCGCAATAGATGGATAGGCAATATCAATCGCCGCTTCGTATTCTGCTGCTGCTTTAATAGCGCCAAGCACACCCGCAAGTTGTTCTGGGATGTACGGGTACATTTGCGGCGCTTGCACGCCAGTGCAACCGGATACGGTTTTTATACCAAACGGTGTTGCTGCAAACTGCACCCATTGTTTTGTGCCGGGGTCGCCCGCACTCACGTTAATAATCAAATCCATATCTTGGATATTTTTGACGTTTTTAGTCATTGGAATATCATCAAGCGAAACACCCTTTGAATCCAACTCAAACATACCACGCAAGTCTTGCGTGATCATTCGAATGACTGCTTCGCCACCTGTTTTATAATCAAACTTGACATAGTCTTCGCCGTACACCATGTCTGGATATTCGGATTCGATCGTATCGATGGACAAGTCAACCATCGGTGAACCCAGTGGCCAAAGCGCCATGTAATATTGTTTGTGCCCTTTGACGGAACAATGGCGAGTAAATGCCTGTGCCATTGGAAGCAGTTCGCCTTGCGACGCGGGATCAAAGTCGTACGACATAAGAATACGCGAGCCGTCTGGCAAATCATCAATTGCATCGAAAACCATCTTGGCTTGCTTGGAAACAACTTCTGGAAAAACCGTTTTCATAAGAATTGGAATGGCAACTGCCAAGAGCATGGACAGAAAAATCCAACGTCGGTCTATGTTTTGTAGTGTATGTAACATGATTTAATCTTGCCCCAAGTAGGAACGGTCAACACCGAGAAGGATTCGAAGGGAAGTTGCAACGACGCCAAGTGCGATACCAATGGTAATCGCTCGCGTACCAGCGGTATTTGGAATATCCATAATCCAAACTGTTAAGTTGTCAAATCGCAACCATTGCATGGATTCAGGCAACCATCCATCAAAAAGCCACACGCCTGCGTATGTACGACCAAGCAAGACAATGCCCGCTGTAACAAGCAGTAAGGTTGCTTCGGTGTTCTTCGCACGGAAGGCACGAAACGCAGCCGTCGCAACATAAAACGCCAGCATGGCAAACATCATAGATGTCAACGGCACAATCATGTGTTGGTAAATCCACCACAAACCAGAACCGCTTTCAAGGTAGTAGCCCGACCATGCAACGCTAGGATAAATTTCATTCGGATGCACGCCGATTTTGAACAAACCAAAAATGAGTGTGCCTACAAAGCAACCGATGGTAACGATTGAATAGCCCCAACCCTTTCGTTGCCCTGATATTTTCATCAGGTGTAGCTTGATGAGGTTTCCCCCACCTAAAATCATCGCGCCAACTGCAAGAATGTTAAACCATTCCTGCGCCGTTAAACCCCAACCCTCAGCAAAGGGAATGAAGTTTGCAATCAGCAGGACGAAGCCCGCAACGATTGCAATAATGAGTGGGACTGTTCTTTTCACGAGTCATCTCCCTCTATGTCGGTCTCTCCGCTACCGAAGGAACCAAGTCCCTCAGATCCGAGCATGTTGTACTTTATATAGTTCAGTGCACCAGCACCAAATCCAGCGCTTTCATCCGTTTCTGTCAACGATACTGTCGTTGCAAAGAAAATCCCAATAAGCAAAATCAATACACTTAAAAACTTGCCGTAATCTTGCCCTTTGAGTGAACCAATTTGAAGCGGGTCACCGGAAAGGTATGCCGAAGCTGCGAAGAACTCTTCGCCAATCAACGTGTAGTCACACGAAGCAACGAAGAACGGCAACTGGCTGGGCATCGCCGTGCCCGCAACTTGAATGGCGCCAATATGGTTGCCAGTTTCTGCAAGAATGAGTGACTCCGCATAAAAACCACCCATGTAAATACAGGCAGCAGGTTCTTCACGAACCATGTACCCAGTCACGCCTGCAACAAATGCAAACTGTTCGTCTGTTAAATAATGAATTCGATCTGGCTGGTACGCGTCAGGTGCGCCAGCTGAAAGATACGCGGCTTCAACTGTTTCGCGTGCGGCAGCCATCACCAATGACCGACACGTTGGGACTTCAATTTGAGCGCCGTACTCTGCTGCTGTTCTTGCAACACGCGATAGTACGGTTAAACCTGCAAGCGTTTGGATTTCGTTGATGTCTTGAATACCGAGAACAAACAACACGGGTCTTCCCATTTCAGTTGCTCGTCCAACGGCTTCGTCGATCGCTTCAAGACCTGCAATTTTTCGTACCCAAAGTTTTTTGCCTGTTCGGGCGTGGTTAATAAAGTACGCAATAAACAAACCGAACACCAGCATGAAAATAGCAAGCCATGCTTTTGCCATGTTAAATGCTTGCATGGTCGGGGTCACCGATGCATGTGCATCACACCACGTTGAAGCATCGCCTTGATTATCCACCGAACAAACACGGTAATCATATGACCAACCCATGTGCACACTTCGATCTGTCCAATGTGATTCGCCTGCGCCAGCTTCAGAAACTTTGCGCCAGTTTGAATCTTCATCACTCACATCTGCGCCGTGGGTATTTGCCACTTTACGCTCGATGGAGTATGTCGCAACGATCATTTCTGGATCCGTTTCTTTGACGTTCGTATTAAGCGGATTAAAAATGTCCGTCTCAGAAAGTGCCCAATAAACTTCGACCGATTGGCCGGCATCATTTGGGGTATCGCTAATGACCACATCTGTTGGGGGTTCGGGAGATTGCGCGCCTGCAAGACTCGCAAATGCGAGCAGTGCAAAAACGGGAAGGAATGATGTACGTATTCTCATATATAAGTATTCCAAAGGGTTAAGCTTCAATAAGTTCCACATTTGCTCTGGGCACAATAACCGATTCGCCTGAGTTTAGTTTTACCTCAAGAACACGGGCTTTTGAACCAGAACCAAGCACATGCGGTTCTGCAGGGAGCGCAGTCACGGTGCCAATCATGCCAAAATAAGGATCACGGATGATTCGAAGCGGCAAACCAATATCTAGTTGCCCTCCAACGTCTTCACTTTTTTCTTCGTAATCCCCTGCCTCTAAAGGAATTATGATTTCAGGACGCATCACACCAGCACGAATTTGTGTCGCGCCGTTGACTGATGCTTCGTGGCCTTCAAACCGCTTAAGCAGGTCAAACGTGCGTGTCGCCATCGCGATGTCGCCAAAGCCCTCCGTCAGAATGACCGTAATGCCTTTCTTTTCACTTCCCGTGATCGCGACACCTAAGTCGTATCCAAGAAACTCTTTTAAATCTTGATCGTCCATTCCGCCACCAATTAATGCCGCGACGCCGGCCTTGCGAGCCGCTTCGATTGATTCATACGTAAGACGAGCGCCACCGATGACAATACATCCCTTCATTTCGGATGTTATGTTCGCAGCGGTAAGTGTTTCATCGCAATCTTGCACTGCTAATTTAACTGGACCGCATGTTTCGCCGCCAATACCAAAGATACCTTGGATAAATGCGACATCGGTTTCAATGGTGCAACCAATTTCTGGATTCACTTCGGTCACGGTTCCCTTGACGTATGCCTTTACTTCAACAGGGATGTCTGGTCCACGAAGAATGACTTGCCCAGTCACTTCAGAAACTGTTTCAACTGTGCCTGCATACGGCGAGTTATATTTTTTCTTAAACTTGCCAAAGATGCCTGCGGTCTCTGCGAGGGGGTCGCCTTTTTTGACTTTTTCGCCTTCTTTGCAAAGCATCAAACTCGCCACATCTTTCGGCGGAACAGCAAGGAAGTTAGCCATGTTCAGCGGATACACATCGCCGGGCATGTACGTCGCTGCAACAATTTTGTCTGCGTTGACCTTATCGCCAACCTGCACCATCACGTCGCCTTTAATGGGCAACATGCGCACAATAGTGTGCGCCATTCGATTTGTAACTTTTAGTCCTGGGGTATATGCGTTTGCCATAGTAATTATGCAGTTACTACTGCTTGCTCCATTTTTTCATCTTGACAAATAGTTTCGTACAGCGCCATGTTTTCAACCCATGTTTTCATGGACATTTGGCATTGCTGTCTGTCTTCTGGAAGACCCAGCGGTCGACCACGACCGTCGATAATTAAACCAACCGTCCCGCCGCGAATATCGTGCGACACTTTCTTTCCGTTTCCAGCGCCGAGGTTGAAACCGCGCGCTGGTTCGCATGTCATGGTTGCTGTTTGATCCGGCCCTAGTTTGATAAGTTCAATGTCACCAAAGTTACAAGTGCCAGAAGCATTCACATCACCGGTGAGCGCCCATTTGAAGCATGGCTTGCCTATCTTACCGAGACCTTTTGCCGCAATACACGTGCCCAAGTAAATCAAGCAATCACGTTCAAACACTTGCGCTGCCGCTTCAGGATGCACAGCAGAAAGCACGCCAAGGTGCGGCATCATAAATATGGAATCCTTTGCGAGATTAGTGCAGCCCTCTGGTTCAAACGCATCGACAAGCATCATTGCTGTTTGGTTCATGCTTGGCGCGTGTGAAAGAACGCCACCAGAAGCAACAAGCAAGTTGAGTTTCATGTTGTCAACGATTGTGTTGCCGCCAGTTTGTTGGCTAAACGTATCGCCGACTGTTCGTTGTTGCTGCACGCCCTTAAGGGTTGTTGCAAATTCTTTATGTTGTTTATACGCAAGTCGTAATGCTTCGCGCGCCACTGCTTGTTCAAAGATAAGTGACTCAAGCGATTGCGGAATAGTCGTTGGGCGGATCATTTTATTCTTCACGCGGTTACGAAGTTGCCGTTCGTCCATATCGAAATGCACCCAACGTAAAACGTTGGCCATTGTTGCTTCTGCACAGACATTTGAGATGGAATAACTCATCCCAAGGTTTGCAGAAACGGTTCGGTTGAATGTTTCATCAAAGACACTAAACACGTCCGTCGTTGCGCCCCCAATATCCACACCAACAACGTTTATGTTCTCTTTCTTTGCAATGGTCTGAAGTATGTCGCCAACTGCTCCGGGGGTTGGCATGATGTCTGCATCAGTCCAATCCATCAACATGTCGTAACCAGGCGCGTGCGCCATCACATGTTCGAGGAAGACATCGTGAATTTTATCTCGGGCTGGCCCTAGATTTTCTTGTTCAAGTTTGGGACGAAGATTTTCAACAACAGCAAGGTCAATCCAGTCTTCTTGCAACGTTGCTTCCACTTCATCCGCTGCCATTTTATTGCCAGCAAAAATGATTGGCATTTCGTATTCGCTACCAAAACGGGGCTGTGGTTTTGCAGGCGCGATGAGTTCAGCAAGTTGCACTACTTTTTCAGTTGTGCCACCATCGGTGCCGCCCGAAATTAAAATCATATCTGGTCGAAGTTCTCGAATACGTTGAATTTGTTCGTGCGGACGACGTTTGTCGTTGGATGAAATAACATCCATCACAATCGCGCCAGCACCAAGCGCTGCACGTTTTGCAGATGCCGCGGTCATTTCAGCTATCACGCCAGCCACCATCATTTGCAATCCGCCGCCTGCGCTTGAAGTTGAAATGTATAAATCGCAACCGTCTGAGCCTGAAGCTGGTGATTTAATCGTGCCGTCTTCGTTCGTGAGTTGCCTGCCTGCAAGTTCGGCGACTTCAGTCACTGCGTTTGTAACTCCGATGGTTACATTTGCAAACGGCTTTTCAACCGTTGTTGGCGCTTCGCCTCGATACGTTTGACGGTACTCGCCGTCTACCTTTTCTATAAGAATTGCTTTCGTAGTGGTACTTCCGCAGTCTGTAGCGAGGATGACATTAATGTTTGCTAAGTCGATTGTCATGATTTTGGTTTCTCTTGCTTGTCCTGTTCGTCTGCTTGATTCTCTAACTCTTCTATACGGTTTCTGATCCAATCAACCGAACCACGATGTTCTAAAAACTCTGCTACAGCGTTCCAACTCTCGGTTGGAACAAACGCTGAAATCAGCGGAGTAAAAAAGTGCATTGTCTGCGACCCCAAAAAATTGAGGGGGCGCCCCATTTCCACGCCTATGATGGCTGGAGTGGTTAATCCACGACGAATGATACCCTTACACAGCTTGTCTAGGGCTTTTTTTTGCGTTTCGTTGGGCTCAATCGGCGAATCGTCTTCGACATGAAATGCATATTTGAACCAACCCTTCTTCATGCCACCACATCCTGGCGAAGGTGTGACTTGATTACTGCGGTAATTCGCACTCCTTGGTTTCCGAAGAAGATCCGCATGCCTGAGCCTACAACTGATGCTTTCTTTCGAGTAAACAGGTAGCAGGAATCATTGTAAAATTTTGTTCTGCGAACTTCTTCCCATGTGTAATATTTTGAGTTGAGTGGGTATTTCGCATAAATTCCCTTCGCATCTATTGTATAGGTCGAAGGGAAGATAAAAATCCCGACCGTACCGAGCCAAAATGCGAGTGTTCCGATGCCCGCTACGGCATTGACGTCAAAAATAATAATGACAGTTCCAAGTATTGTTAACCATGCACATACCCCTTTCCATGGCTGCAGAGTTGCTGGGCATACTTTCCACTGCATCTCAACTGGCGATACTTTTTCCATAGCCCCACATTCTAGCAAAATTACCCCTCGGGTAATTTATTAACCCGCGGCTAACCTTAATCTACCCGCGGTAGATAAATCGCCCATAATTCCGTAATCTACCCGCGGTAGATAAGGCAATTGGCACTACGTTTATCTACCGCGGGTAGATTTATCTTGTTTATTAGCAAGAAGTTACGATTGTTGAGGTGGCTGCGGGGAATTCTAGGAGTGCTTCGGAAGTCTGAAGAATGAGAGTATTGCACGGGTCAACACTAATTACCGTACCCTCAACAGAAGTACCGCCCGAACGGATAGTTTGCTTTGTGCCCATAAGAATATCACGTTTTTTCCACTCGCTAACTGCTGTGTTTTCATTAAGTTGCGCCGCATCAAACACGCTGCCGATAGCCACATCCACAACAACAGGCAAAAGTGCATCTGAGCCGCATTCTCTGAGGCATGTTGCTGAAGGGATTGGTGCCTCAAGCACATTGATGCCAATACCGACCAAGTAGCGGTCCGCCTGTTGCTCTATGAGAATTCCAGCTATTTTTTGACCCCTGACGAAAAGGTCATTGGGCCATTTAATCCCAATTTTTTTTTCAGGAATAAGATTGTTTAATTGCGCAGCAAGTGTCGCAGCAAGCGCAATCGACATGTGTGCAGTAATTGTTTCCACGACAACGGTCAAGGCAATTCCACCGCTTGAATTCCATTGGTTGCCACGTCGACCCCGCCCCTGTGTTTGGTTATACGAAACACATGCCTCGCCGATTTGCAAATCATGTTCCACCGCGGCGTCTTGCGTTGAAGTCACTTTATCTAGAAACAAGACCATGCCTTTATGCATGCAGCGCATCCAAGCCAACATCCACCCACGTTGCTTGATGAATCAATCCACCAATTGAAACCCGATCAACACCCGTTTGGGCAATAGCACGAACTGTTTCTAAGTTCACCCCACCTGATGCTTCAAGTAAAATGGATGCGCAGGATGCATCTCGAATCGATACTGCTTCTGCAAGTTCCTCTTTAGACATGTTATCTAACAAAATAATATCGACCGGTAATGTTATCACTTCTTCAAGTTGCGCAATGGTGTCGACCTCCACTTCAATAAACTGCAATTCACGATACTCTTTTGCACAGGTTATTGCTGCGCCAAGCTCTGAATGCAAATCGTCGAACCCCGCAAGGTGATTGTCTTTAAACAGCGCAGCATCGTGCAATCCCATTCGGTGGGCAGTCCCTCCCCCGCATTGCACAGCATATTTATCAAGCAAGCGCAAACCTGGAGTCGTTTTTCGTGTGTCGCACACACTGCAGTTTGTTCCAGCAACTGCATCGACAAACATTTTTGTACGCGTTGCAATACCTGAAGCATGCCCGAGGATATTCAAAATAGTTCGCTCTGCAATAAGAATGGATTGCACTTCACCTTCAAGCAACGCAATGTTTTCGTTTTGCACGACATCACCATCGCAATGAATGGTTGTTATTGCGACATCGCCAAACACATCCAATACAGGTACTAATGGTTCAAGGCAAGCAACAACGCCCATGCCACGGATGTTAACTGCAAAACTACCCTTTGCTCCTGATAAGCCCAATGCATTTGTTGTGACATCCCCAGAAAGTCCGCCATCTTCAGCAAGACACCGCTCGAGTAGTGAACGCATATAGTCTTCGGAAATCAATTGTTTTATCTGTTTATTCATTCGGCGTATTGGTAAGTCTAGCACTTCGAGATAATCCATCCATAAGATGGATGGATGATCCACCACCTCCAATGGATATGACATATCCATCGCTAGACACATCTATGCAGCTCGCTGATTGAAGCGATGGAAAGGATGCAATAAAACCAAGCGTATTCGTATACCAAATACTCACCGTGCCATCTGAAAGGACCGTCGCAAACCGTTTTTCATCGGGAAACAGCACGAAATCTCGCAATAAATCGCCAGCATGCTCACGCTCACGAAGTACATCGCCGCTTGATTCATCGAGTAGCTGAATAGCGTTGCCTGTTTTAGCCGTAAGCAATGCACGCAACGACTCGACATATGCCAACGCAACGACATCTAATTTATTCTTTTGCCTCCACAGTTCAACACCCGAAGCAACGTCGATTGCAACAACAGCCTCTCTACTGATAGAAACAAATAATGTATTACCTAAGTTATCAAATGCCAAAGAGAGTACATTGGAATCAGCCAAATCTAACGTAAGGACCAACGAGTTATTTTTGATATTCCAAACAGTAACTTCGCCTTTCAATGTCCCTGCTGCAACAAATGTGCCATGCACCGAAACGGCAAGCGATGAGATTTGACCTCTGCAAACACCAAGCAAATTCCCTGCTTGACTTGATGCAACATCCCACAAACGAACTCCACCACCAATATCGCCCGTAATGAGATACGAAGTTTTAGGAACATGTTGTATTGCCGTTAACTCTTCAGTGCTTGAAGATTGAATAGTTGTACTCTCTGCAGAAATCGCATCGAGTATTTGCACATCTGGTTCAAACTCTGACACAACACCGAGGGTGTCGTTCCAGATAAATGCAATATCAGCCGCGGGCAATTTGTCGGATGTGCGCAGGGAAACAAGGGTTGGATGTGCGGTTGTCCACCACAGTATTTGGCCATCGCGTGAAACACTTGCAAGCCTTTCATCGTCAATAGAACCGAGAGACCAAATCCAATCATCATGACCACGAAGCGTATCGACAAGCGAGAAATCATCTGTCGACCATAATTGGATAACACCGTCTTGCCCTGCCGTCGCAATAATGTTGCCAACTTCGATAATGCTGTACACAGCGTCCTTACTTGTTTTGATATTTTCAACCCGAGCACTCAGGTTCTTATCCCAAACTCGCATGTACCCATCGCCCCCAACCGAAACAAGCAATCCGTTTGATAAAAACACGAGGTCATACACAGCGTAGTCATGCGCATTTTTATAGACACCAATACGCTCGCCGTTTGCACCCCACAACTGCAGCTCACCGTTCGATTTCCCCAAAGCCAAAGAGCCATCGTTTGCATTGAAGGCAAGAGACATAACTGTACCCTTGCCAGAGTTAATCAACTGCAAGGCCGTTCCGTCAATGTTCCACAGTTGCACCATTCCATCACTATGCCCTGTCGAAAAAACAAACTCGTTTTTCGACGCAATCGATTCAACTGATGCCATCTCTTTTTCAAAAAGCAACAGCGTGTCTTCATCCGTGTCAACGAGGGCGATTCGCCCATCAGCCATACCAATGATAAGCGACGTTCCCCCATCAGAAAAATCCATTGTATTTACACGTTCAGGCATTTGAATTGTGCGCAATACCTCGCGTTTTTCGTCGATAATTCCTACGCGAACACCTTCAAAAGCAACGGCGACTGATTCACCATCGGATGAAGTCACGAGTGAATTAGGGCGGTATCCAACGGGCCAACCACCAATCGATTGGTTAACTAAGCCATGCAAATAGTGCCATTCCCATCCTCGGTATTCACGAACTGCAGTTTTTAAGTGGTCGCGTGCCATTTGCCAAGAATTATTTGCAATCGAGGCTTGCACCGTTGCTATTGTTGAAGTGTACGCACGTTGCTCCGCGACCTTTGTTGCCGTTCGAGCAGTTACATAGAGTTCCTGCAATTCTTTTGATCTTTTTTCAGACTCAACTAAACCCCAGATCAATCCAGTTAACCCAAGAATAATTGCGAGAAATGCAACTATGCTTGCTTTAAACATAAGTTGATTTCTTCTTGCGTACAACTTCAAGCGGCGCACTGGCGATGGCTGCCTTGCAAGAATTGGTTGGTTGCTTAAAAACCGCCGGACGTCCATCGCGAAATCTGACACTGATTCATATCGAGAGGAACGTTCTTTACTTAACGCTTTCTCGAGTATTTGTTCCACCTCAACTGGTATTGTTGGGTCGATCGATCGAAGCGGAATTGGTTTAGTTTCTCGAACGACAAGCGGCGCTCTATAAAGAGGCACACCCTTCATTGAATAAGGAAGTTCACCCGCCAGAAGTTGATACATGATGACGCCAAGCGAATACACGTCCGTCCGAACGTCCACGTCGTGGGGATCTTCTCCACACTGTTCGGGACTTGCCCATTGCAACGTGCCCACAAAACGTCCTGTGATAGTGATAGTTTTTTCAATTTCATCCGAACCCGCCATTAACGCAACACCGAAGTCAATTACCTTAGGCCTTCCAGCTGACGTAATTAAAATATTCGATGGTTTTAAATCACGATGAATAACTCCACGGCCATGCCCGTACTGCACCGCGTTGCAAACAAGCAGAAACAGTTCTAGTCGACCTTCGCGGGAGAGATGTTCATCCTGCGCATAATCTGTAATAGACCTACTTCCAGGAACGTATTCCATTGCGAAAAATGGCAGCAATGTTTCGCCCTGCATTTGATGACCAGAGTCGTACACCTGCGCAATGCCGGGATGTTGAAGACGGGCAAGCATCTCGCTTTCCATTTCAAAACGGTGCAATGTCGCAGGGGATGCTGCTGCTGATTTTACAATTTTCAGTGCAACTGAACGGTGTGGATGTAATTGACGTGCTTCGTAGACATTGCCCATTCCACCGGTGCCAATAATCTGAATAATTTCGAATTGCCCAATTGTTTTCCCTACCCATTCGTCTACGCGCGGAGAAATATTTGACGCAAGCCAATCCTTGCCGGCAGTTTCTCCATCGCATGTTGCAGCGTTTGGGTCAAACTCTCCATCCCTGCTTTCATTGTGATGTGTCGTTGCATCATCCACCATAACCCTATGATACGGCGAAGAGGTAGTTGCTGTTCATTTTCAAAGCGCTTCTTGAATCTCTTTCGCGAGTAATGCACCATCGGTCAGTTCTTGCGTAACCCAGTCAAGCACAAGCCCGTCTTCGGCTGTGTATGTCGGGATAATGTGAAAATGCACATGAAACACTGCTTGATGCGCAATCTCGCCGTTGTTCTGCAAAATGTTGTACGACGTTGCCCCAGTTGCTTGGAGCACTGCTTTTGAGACTCGAACCAATGCAACCCCAAGAGCAGAAGCAGATTCCTCAGAAAGTTCATGCAGCGAGGACGCAATCTGTTTCGGGATGACAAGTGTATGCCCATTACTTAATGGGGACACATCGAGAAATGCTAACACGAGTTCGTTTTCGTACACCTTATGGCAAGGCAATTCGCCACGTATGATTCTAGCGAAAACGGTGGGCATATTACGAACTCTTGATTACCGCTTGTGCGGCAGCAAGACGAGCAGTTGGCACCCTAAACGGTGAACAACTTACATAATCTAAACCCACTGCATCGCAGAATTCAACAGACATAGGATCGCCACCGTGTTCACCGCAAATGCCAATTTTTAATTTCGGCTTCACGCTTCTTCCGCCTTTGACACCCATTTCGACAAGTTTGCCGACGCCATCAAAATCAATGGTTTGGAATGGATCACGGTGGAGTATGCCGTCTTCAAGATAATGCGGAAGGAACGAGTTAATGTCATCACGACTAAACCCGTACGTCAACTGCGTCAAGTCATTTGTTCCAAAGCTGAAGAAATCAGCAACTTCTGCAATTTGATCAGCAACTATGGCTGCACGCGGAATTTCAATCATCGTGCCGATCGGAATGTTCAGCTTGCCTTTGAAGCGTTCTTTCTTGATCACTTCTTTTATTGTATTTAATGCAAGTTCATGAAGCTGTGATAGTTCCTCTTTGATTCCTACAAGTGGAATCATGATTTCAGGTCGAGCATCGATACGTTTCTTTTTGCATTTTATGACTGCCACGACAATGGCTGTCACTTGCATCACAAGGATTTCTGGGTACGTCACTGCAAGACGACAACCACGATGACCAAGCATTGGGTTGAATTCATGCAGTTGTTCTACTCTGCGCTTGACAAGCGATGGTTTAACGCTAAGCACTTGCGCGACGTCTCTTTGTCCTTCGTTATCTTGAGGAAGGAATTCGTGCAGTGGAGGGTCGAGTAACCGAACCGTCACAGGGAATCCTTTCATAGCAGTGAATATGCCTTCAAAGTCATCGCATTGGTAGGGCATTAATTTGTCTAATGCTTCTACTCTTGCTTCTCTCGTTTCTGCAAGAATCATCTGCCGCATAGCGAGAATTCGATCACCTTCGAAGAACATGTGCTCCGTTCGGGTAAGACCAATTCCTTCTGCACCAAATGCACGGGCGCGTCTAGCATCTGCAGGCGAATCAGCATTTGTTCGTACGTTCATTCGGCGTTTTTTATCTGCCCATTTCATGATGGTGTCAAAATCGCCACTAAGTTTTGGTTCATATCGTTCGACAGCACCAAGCATTACTTCACCCGTACCGCCGTCAATAGACAACACGTCTTTCTCGCCGTACGATTTGCCATCGATAATAACTTTCTTTCGCTTTGCATCAATTTGCAATTCGGAAACACCTGCAACGCAACATTTACCCCAGCCACGAGCAACAACCGCTGCGTGACTCGTCATGCCACCAGTAGAAGTCAAAATGCCAACTGCATGTTGCATGCCTTCAATGTCTTCTGGAGAAGTTTCTTTTCGAACAAGCAACACTGATTCACCCGCCTCCGCACGATTTACTGCATCTTCTGCGGTAAATGCAAGTGTACCGGTTGCGGCACCTGGCGACGCAGGTAATCCCATTGCAAGTTTTTTCACTTCTTTTTTACTCTTAGCAGTAAAACTTGGAAGAAGTAATTGAACAAGATCACCAGCTGGGATGCGGACAAGCGCTTCGTCTCGGCTTATCAAGCGACTTTTAACCATATCCACTGCGATTTTTACCGCTGCAGCAGCTGTACGTTTACCGCTTCGTGTTTGCAACATCCAAAGTTTGCCGCGTTCAATTGTAAATTCAATATCCTGAATATCGCGGTAATGGTTCTCAAGGATTTTCTTGTTCTTTATAAGCTCTTTGTAAATCCTGTCGTTCCAACGTTTCATCTGCGAGACTGGCTTTGGCGTACGAATACCTGCAACAACATCTTCCCCTTGTGCATCAATCAAAAATTCGCCAAAGAATTTATCTTCACCCGTCGAAGGGTTTCGTGTAAACGCAACGCCTGTGCCAGAATCTTTACCCATGTTTCCAAAGACCATCGCTTGAACATTGACTGCCGTGCCATTCAAGCCAATGATGCCTTCGATTTTTCGATAGCTTTTTGCGCGACTTGCATTCCATGAACGAAAGACAGCTTCGACTGAAAGCGATAGTTGCTTATATGGATCCTGCGGGAAGTTGCTGCCAACATGTTTTTTGTACGCTTGCTTGTATCGATCGCAAACTTCTTCGAGGCCTTCCGCTGAAAGATCCGTGTCTAGAACCACACCGTGTTTCGATTTCACTATTTCAAATTCATGTTCAAAATCTTCGTGGTTCATACCCATGACAACATCGCCGAACATATTGATAAGTCGGCGATAGGCATCCCAACCGAATCGCGCATTGCCCGTTAGTTCAATCATGCCGCGCACAGCGTCGTCCGTAAGACCAAGGTTTAACACAGTGTCCATCATGCCAGGCATGGAAACCGCTGCGCCCGAGCGAACTGAAACGAGAAGCGGATCGGTTTTTGAACCGAATTTTTTGCCGGTCTCGCGTTCAACTCGGCGAATTGCTT
>CAWLAZ010000020.1:0-15293 GCA_963854955.1 Phycisphaerae bacterium
TGCCCACCGCTGGTTTTTCTTCCTTGGAAACATCCTTCATAAGGGGCATGACGCCCTTTAGACGTCCCTTAGAGCCCAAATAAGCGACCCGCCACGATTCTAGACCATCAACCGAATCTACTGAGCTAATCTCACCTATGGCGTCTTCCTGTAATTTTTCAAGCGTTGCAAGCATGTGTGCATGATACCTAAACCCCTACTAAGGGTCGGGTCCAGGATCGGGTCCAGGGTCCGACCCTAAAATGATGGGTAAAAAACAGCCCCGAGCAAGCTCGGGGCTGTTTTGAAATCAAAGAATGTTTTGAAGATTACTCTTCTGTTTTGTCAGCACCGTCTGCCGATGCTTCAGGAGCATCTGTTTCAGGTGTTTCAGAAACAGCTTCATCTGTCGCTTCAGGAGCAGCAGCGTCTTCAACAACAGGTGCTTCTTCTTCCACAGCAGGAGTTGTTGCAACAAGAACCTTCGCCGCAAAATCGCAACGACGTTGTTTCTGTGTGCGGCGACGTGAGTCGTTACTGCCACCAACTTGTGGGCCTTCTTCTTCGCCAACAAGCTGTAAAATGACCAAATCTGTACCATCACCAAGACGACGCTTACCGATTTTAATGACGCGCGTGTATCCGCCATCTCGTTCTGCAAACTTAGGTGCAACCACCGTCAAAATGTGTTGCACAAGACGTGGCGCTTTTCGAACTTCACCGTAGCGGTTAAATTCGATTGCATCTTCGCTTGGCAAATCAAAGTGAATATTTTGCTTTGATGAGTCTGGAACGTTTGGATCAGCAACCCAAACATGAATCTTGCGGTCATTGATCATTTGCTCAATACGCTTACGCGCATTGAAACCACCGCGTTTTGCGATTGTTATGATTTTTTCGACAAATGGTTGCACTGCCTTTGCTTTTGGAAGGGTCGTTTCAATTTGACCGTGCTCGAAAAGTCCAGCAGCGAGATTCCGAAGCATCGCTGTTCGATGTTCGCTGTCTCTACACAATTGTTTTCCATAAATTCTATGTCGCATGGTTGTACTCCTTACAAAGTGCTGCTTGCACTTTGATTATTCGTCACCCTCTGTGGAACCGATTACTTCGTCTCCAGGGTTTTCATTATTTGTTTTATCTTCTGCACAGAAATCGTCTCCGTCACAGAAATCATCGTCATCATAGGAATCGTCGCCTTCTTCTACAGGAGGAAGATCAACGGAACCGTCAACACCAGGTGGCAATTGCATGCCAAGAGTCAGGTTTAAATCGTCAAGTTTTCGCTTGATTTCTCGAAGTGAAGTACGACCGAAACTTCGAATTCGAAGTAATTCGCGATCGTTCAATGAAACGAGCTGAGCAACACGGTCAATAGACGCGAGTTCCAAACAGTTCGATGAACGAACTGTAAGGTCAAGGTCGAGGATTGACATGTTGAGTTTACGGATAAGTTCTTCATCCACTGCTGCCGCTGCTGCTGCTTCTGCGCTAACAACTTTTGTTCCAAGTGAATCGAACTGAACAAAAGCGTTCAAGTGTTTACGAAGAATTTTCGCTGATTCAACAAGACACATTTCCGGACTGATGGTGCCATCTGTCCAAATGTCGAGAATCAATCGATCAAAGTTTGTTTGTTGGCCAACTCGTGTGTTTTCGACACGGTAGCGAACGCGTTGTACAGGACTAAAGGAAGCGTCAATTGGAATTTCTCCGATGACTTGCTCATCTTTTGTCGCATATTGTTCGGCTGCTGGAACATACCCACGCCCACGTTCAATGGTGAGTTCCATTTCAAACTCAACATCATCGGTCAATGTTGCAATGACATGGTCTGGGTTGTGCACAATAACTGAAGTATCTGATTCAATAAGATCAGCGGTAACTTCGCCTGGGCCTGTTGCTGAAAGGCGGAGAACTTTTGGTGCATCAGAATCTACGTCTACAACCAAACCCTTCACATTCAAGACAATGTCGACCATGTCTTGTTTTACACCTTCAAGCGTGCAAAATTCATGTTCTGCACCTTTAACTCGAATAGATGTGATTGCTGAACCTTGAATTGTGCTGAGCAAAATTCGGCGTAGTGAGTTGCCAACAGTCGTACCGAAACCATTTTCAAATGGCTCAACGATAAATCGGCCAAATGTGTCCGTTGCTGACTGCTCTTCTAAAATTACACTTGCGGGGAGTTCGAGTCCGCGCCATCGTACGTGCATCATAATATTCTTTCCTCTTTTGACAGTGGCTTCTAGCCAAAAATAAACGCGTAGCTGGAATCGGAAGACGATGGCTGTCAAACCCATCGAACCCATCTCCAAAGAGCGTACAAAATACTTACTTAAACACGGCGTTGTTTCTTCGGGCGACAACCGTTATGTGGCACGCCTGTGTGATCTTCCACCGCAGTAATGCGTAAACCGTTTTGTTCCAGTGCTGTTATCGCTGAATCGCGACCACTGCCTGGACCCTTTACTCGAATTTCAACTTCAGTAACGCCCATTCGACGACCTTTGACCGCTACTTTTTCTGCTGCTCGTGCTGCTGCAAACGGTGTCGCTTTACGCGCACCTTTGAAGCCAACCGTACCAGCAGAATCCCAGCAAAGTGTTTCGCCACTTAAATCAGTCATAGTGACAATGGTGTTGTTGAATGTTGCTTTGACATGGACAATTGCCTTGCCAATATTTTTACGTAATTTTTTCTTAGCCATAATTATCTATCCTTTTTCGCTCATGCGATTCCTGAATCTCCAATGCACCGCATTGGAGGAACCTTGCGAGTGAAACGGCACCGTGCCGAATCACTTCTTAGCCTTTAACGCCTTTTTTACCTGCAACAGTCTTCTTACGGCCCTTACGAGTACGAGCATTACAACGCGTTCGTTGTCCTCGCGTTGGCAAGCCTTTGCGGTGACGTTCACCTCGATAGGAGCGAATATCTTTTAACCGCTGAATGTTTTGTTGTACTTGACGTCGAAGGGTACCTTCAACAATCAAGTTTTCGTCAAGATATACAGCAATTAGACCTACTTCGTCATCGGTAAGATCACGAGCTTTTATGTCTGGATTGATTTTGGCTGATTCCAAAATATCGTCCGCAATCTTTGGTCCAATGCCGTAGATATAACGGAGCGAATAACGCACCTTCTTGTTTTCTGGAATGTCTACACCTGCAATACGTGGCATATTTGTTCTCCAATCGCTAAGGTAAGCCGAAGCTTAGCCTTGTCGAGCTTTCAATCTTGGGTTCTTCTTATTAATAACGTACCGTTTGCCTTTTCGTATGACGATTTGACAATCTTTCGTTCTTCGTTTAATACTGCTTCTTACTTTCATAATTCTTACCTCTTCATTCTTTGTGAATTAGTGCCTGTATGTAATTCGACCCTTGGTCATGTCGTACTGACTAATCTCGACGGTTACTTTGTCGCCTGGAAGAATGCGGATGTAAAACCGCCGCATTTTTCCACTGATATACGCAAGTAGTTCGTGTCCATTTTCAAGTTTCACTTTGAACCTTGCATCTGGAAGCGCTTCAATAACTTCTGCGTCGAGACTGATTTTTTCTTCTTTAGCCATTCGTGTACCGCTTATGATCCGCTGGGTCTCCTTGATGATCCACTCGTACGACTTCGTACGGGTGCGTCATGAAATCCTTTATAGTTACGCATGAGCAGGTTCGCTTCAATTCGTTGAATTAAATCGAGACCAACACTCACAACAATCAACAAACCCGTTCCGCCCAAGAAACTTGATACGAAAAACGGTATTTGCATTTCTTTGGAAACAATAGATGGAATGACTGCGATGACCGACAAGAAGCCCGCACCTACGTACGTAATTCGTTCCACAACTGTTTCTAGGTATTCCGCAGTTCGAGGACCAGGGCGCAATCCAGGTATGAAACTACCGTTATCGCGTAATTGCCTTGCCATGTCTTCTGGGCTAAACACAATTGTTGTCCAGAAGTAACTGAAGAAGTAAATCAATATAATCTCTAAAACTATATATGGGTATTCACCCATCTGGAAGTTTGCATTCATAAACGTTGTCATTGCAACCCACCAGTTTGATGGATCTGGTGAAGCAGAAGCTGCGGATTGGAGGTACCCAAAGAATGCTGAGGGAAATATCAAGAGTGAACTTGCAAAGATGATTGGCATAACGCCTGCGTGATTTACACGGAGTGGCAAGTAATGGCGACCACCTCCGTAGGTTTTACGCCCGCGCGTGTGTTTTGCTTGTTGAATTGGAATCCGACGCTGAGCAACGGTAATAAGAATTGCGCCCGCTACGACAAAGATAAACGCACCTACCAAGAAGCCAACGCCTAATATGCCGACCTGCCCGCTTGTTGACTGTTGCGAAGTGCTAAAGTTATCCCATACCCATTCAAGTGCTTGGGGCATACGTGCCACAATTCCCGCGGTAAGAATGAGGGAAACACCGTTACCAATACCATATTTGTCAATTTGCTCACCGAGCCACATCAAGAAAACACTGCCTGCTGTAAGCGCAGTCACGCCTGCAATGTAAAAGATGAGCAATCCGCCTGGATTTAAGAATTCTGGACGAATCAAGCCCTGGGCCGCGATGAATTTCAACCACATCATGGCTTGAATGAAGCACATAGCGACAGTAGCGTATCGTGTCCATTCAGTAATTTTTGCTTGCCCAGCTGCGCCTTCCTTTTTAAGCTCTTGCAATTTCGGCATGACCGATTGCAACAGTTGGAAGATAATAGACGCAGTGATGTACGGCATAATCCCCAATCCGAATATAGTCGACTGCGAGAACGAACCGCCAGAAAAGATGGAAGCATAATCGAGGAACTTACCCCAACCACTTGCATCTTCGGTTGCTTTTGCCGCAGCTTCAACCATTTGTTGCTGGTTGACACCTGCGAGCGGAATCCAAAAACCTATACGGTAAATCGCAATCATCGTGCATGTAAAGAACACACGATTGCGAAGTTCCGGGATTTTAAAGATGTTTATAATTGCTTGGAACATTGCGGTAAAACCTTACTCGTTTGATTCCGTCACTGTCGCAGTTGCATTTTGAGCTGCTGCTGCGATTGCCGCTGCTTTTGCTCTTTTCTTTGGCACAACAGAACGATCGCGAACCCATTTCTTCTTCGCAATAACCGTTACGGTTCCGCCTGCTGCTTCAATTTTAGTTACAGCTGATGCAGAAAAACTGTCCGCTGTAACATTCAACGAAATTGTGAGGTCGCCTTCGCCAAGAATTTTGACAGGGTTTTTAAAATTGCGAATCAAGCCTGATTCAACAAGCGTCGTTGCATCCACTGTTGCACCTTTTTCAAAGCGTGCTTCAAGTGATGCAAGATTGACAATATGGTAAATAGTTTTAAAGTCAGCATTAGTAAAGCCGCGTTTTGGGATGCGCCTAAAGTATTGCATTTGACCACCTTCAAATGCTGGGCGACGGGAATAGCCAGAGCGTGACTTAGCACCTTTGTGACCACGTCCACTAGTCTTACCCGAACCACTACCGTGGCCTCGACCAATTCGTTTGCGGGCTTTGTACTTGCCTACTTTTTCTGTTATTTCATGAATCATCATAGCTGGTATATCTCCAGAGTTAGGAGTGACTTATGCAGTCACTTCCTCTGTCTTTTTTTCTTTAATAGGAACATCGATTACAGTGGATGTTGTTTCGTGCGATGTTTCTGTGTGCGTCTTCTCAATAGTCACCTTGCGAAGTCGTTCAACAGTTTCACGTGAACGAAGTTGCTGAAGACCATCAATGACTGCCTTTGTGAGGTTTTTGTTGTTTGTCGAACCGTATGCTTTTGAAAGACAATCTTGCACGCCAAGAAGATCGAGTACCGCGCGAACAGCTGCGCCAGCAATAACACCAGTACCTGGTGATGCCGGAACTAGTCGAACACTGCATGCACCAAATCGGCCTGTTACTTGGTGTGGAATTGTCGTCCCTGTTAATGGGAACGCACGCATTTCACGCTTCGCTTTCTTTGTTGCTTTTTCGATTGCGTTTGGCACTTGGTTTGCTTTTCCGTACCCAAGACCAACACGGCCTTGTCGGTCGCCGCAAACGATCATTGCGGAAAAGCTAAAACGGCGGCCACCTTTTACAGTTGCTGCTGTTCGGTAGACTCCAACTGTGTTGGAGTCGATACCGCTGTTGTCTTCTTCGTATCTTTTGTTTTTATTCTTATTCATAAATCTTATCCGTTCCTCAGAACTTAAGTCCGCCTTCTCGTGCGCCTTCTGCGAGTGCTTTTACACGACCGTGGAATCGATATCCGTTGCGGTCAAATACGACTGTTTCAATGCCGGCTGTCTTTGCTTTTTCGGCAAGTCGAGTACCAATTGATTTTGCTGCAACACAGTTGCTTCCTGCTTCAACCTTGCTATCTTTTTCAATAGTCGAAGCGGAGCAGAGCGTACTACCTGAAGTGTCGTCAATGAGTTGCGCGTACATGTTCTTACCAGTACGAGTGATTGTCAGACGCGGCTTTGATGGAGCGCCGAATATATTCTTTCGAACGCTTCGTTTTCGTCTTGTGTATCGTTTAATTCTTGCAGTAATGCGGTTCATAGTAATTTCCTTTGGCTACTTAGGCGCCAAATGCTTTCCCTGCTTTACGGATAATAGTTTCGTCGTCGTACATAATGCCTTTACCGTTGTATGGTTCTGGCGGACGCTTGGACCGAATAACCGCAGCGAATTGACCAACTGCTTGTTTGTCTGCGCCTGTAACTGTAATTTGCGTACCTTTTTCTACTTCAAAAGTAACACCGTCTGGTGCAATTAAATCGACTGTATGGCAGAACCCAATGCTTAGAACAATAGTTTGTCCCTGTGCTTTAGCATTCCAACCAACGCCAACGATATTTAATTTCTTTGTAAAACCATTTTTGCAACCCTCAACCATATTGTTGATTCGGCTTCGAGTTGTTCCCCATAACGCTCGCGCTTGGCGCGATTCAGTTGTGCCATCAGAGATAGCACAACAAATCTTTTTGTCTGCTTCATCGTGTTGCACTGACACTTCAGAACGCCAATCAAAGTTCAAGTCGCCTTTTGGCCCTTTAACATTAATAGTACGATCGTTGGCATTTAGTTTTACTTCAATGCCTGAAGGTATTGCAATGGATTGTTTTCCTATACGTGACATAATTAGTCCTCTTCGCGCCTTACTCGACGGTTGCTATAACCTCGCCACCAACTTTTTCAAGTCGGCAACGACGGTCGCTCATAATTCCACTACTCGTTGAAATGATCGCGATACCTAGGCCACCAAGTGGCCGTGGTAGATCTTCCATACTACTGTACACTCGACAGCCCGGTTTTGATTCGCGCTTAATCAAGTTGATTACTTGTTCGCCGCGTTCTCCATAACGAAGGTGCACGTCGAGTCGACCTTGCCTTCCGTCATCGATGACGTCAAAGTTTTCAATGAAGCCTTCGTCCACTAAAACTTGGGCGATGCCTCTATTGAGTTTGTTATTAAGACATGTAACACTTGGCGCGTGATTACGTGCTGCGTTTCTTATGCGTGTAAGCATGTCTGATGTGAGGTCTTGTTGTGACATTTCTAATACTCCAAATACATGGCGACTGCCGCGGCAGTGCGATGTGAATCTTCTCTATTTACCAGCTTGCCTTACGCATTCCAGGGATTTTGCCTTCAAGCGCCAATTGGCGAAGCATGATCCGACTGATGCCAAATTTACGATAGACACTTCGACTGCGTCCAGTAATCTGACAACGGTTTTGTTTGCGACTAGAGAACTTTGGTTCTCGTTTCATTTGTTCAAATACGCGTTTACTTGCCATATTATTTCCTTATTCCTCTTCCCGTTCAAAGGGCATACCGAGTTGCGCAAGTATTGCCTTGCTTATCTCTGGTGTTGAATTTTCAAATACGATGTTAAAGTTCATTCCGTGCTGGAAGTTCACTTCTGCCATGTTAATTTCTGGCCAAATAGCTTGCTCATTCACACCAAAGGAGTAGTTACCCGCTTGGTCGAATGAAGTTTCTTTAAGACCTCTAAAGTCTTTAATCCGAGGAATCGCGAGTGAAATCAAGCGATCAAGGAAGTGCCACATCTTGTCGCCACGCATGGTGACCATGAACGCTGAAGGAGCACCTTCGCGAACCTTAAAGTTCGCAACAGACTTTTTCGCGAGCAACATGATTGGCTTTTGACCAGAAATTGTTGTAAGCGTGGAAAGAACTGTATCTTTAATTTCTGGCCTTAGCTTTTGGTTGTCAAGAAATCGACCAACGCCAACGTTCACAGTAATTTTTGTGAGCTTTGGTACAAGGGAAACGTTGCCAAGGCTAAATTCCTTGAGAATGCTTGCTTTTACCTCTGCGTTGAAGAGGGCTTCTAATCTTGGTTTTTCAGTAGTAACTGTCATGACTTATTTCCCTGTTGATCGAGCATCTGCGGAGTGAACTTCTCCGAGAACTTTTTCAACTTTCTTGCCTTTGTCATCTCGAACAACACCAATTCGAACCTTGGCGCCATTTTTTTGGGTTTCGTAACGAAGTCGAGCTGGCTTACCTTCAACCAATGGGCTTACATTGCTCATGTGGATTGGCATTTCTTGCTTGATAACTCCGCCTTTTGGATTTGCTTGTGTTGGCTTGATGTTCTTTGCACGAACATTCACGCCTTTCACTACAACACGATCTTTCTTTGTGATAACACGCAAGATTTCACCAATGGCACCTTTGTCGTTGCCAGCAGTTACTACTACGTTGTCACCTGTTCTGATATGCCTAGACATTACACCACCTCCGATGCGAGTGAAACAATTTTCATGTAGTTCTTTTCGCGTAACTCACGAGCAACCGCACCAAAGATGCGCGTTCCTGTTGGGTTCATGTCTTCGTTGATCAACACGCAAGCGTTTGAGTCAAATCGGACATATGAACCGTCGCTACGACGAGTCGGGTACTTAGTTCGAACGACAACCGCGCGGATTATGTCACCAGATTTGACTTGCGAGTTAGGCAATGCCTTCTTCACAGCACAAACGATGCGATCGCCGACGCCAGCTGTTCGTCTTGTATATTTGCCGCGAGCGGTGGATCCACCAAGGACACTAATAACTAGTACCTCTTTTGCACCGCTGTTGTCAGCAACTTCTAATCTTGATTCTTTTTGGAGCATGGTTCTATTCCTTCAGCAGTTGCGTTACGCAGTTGCCACCTCAACGACACGAGTAACTACCCATGATTTTGTTTTTGAAATTGGACGACATTCTGCGATTTCAACTTTGTCGCCAAGCTTCACTTCATTGTTTGCATCGTGTGCTTGAATAAGTGTTCGACGGCGAATGTACTTGCCGTACTTAGGGTGCTTGACAGAAAACTGAATCTCGACCTTGCAACTTTTGTCGCGAACATCGGATGTAACGATACCAACTTTGCGAGAAGCGTTTTCTGGAATTGTAATTTCTTTTAAATGACTCATAGTTTACGCCTTCCTTCGCACTGTTTGCTCTGTGAGCATTCGCGCGATGTCCTTACGGATTTTGCCGTACTGGGAAGTGTTTTGAATCTTCTCAGTAACGCCTTGTGTTTTGAGTTCAAAGAGTCGTTTTCGAAGCGTATCGACTTCGATTGCTAACTCTTCATTACCTAGTTTGTGAACTGCTTTAGCTTTCATTTCTTCATTCCTTCTCTGCATGCACCTGCGGTGTTAAACAGAAAGTCTCCGTCCTACAAACCGGCAACGTACCGGCATTTTGTGTGCGATCCGAGCAAACGCCTCTTTGGCCATTTCTTCAGGAACACCACTTATTTCAAAGAGAATCGTTCCTGGCTTCACGCGTGCTGCCCAAAAATCAGTGTCCGCCTTACCTTTACCCATTCGAGTTTCAAGTGGCTTCTTTGAAATCGGCTTATCCGGAAAAATGCGGATAACAATCTTGCCTTGCCTTCGCAGAAAGTGCTGCGCCGCAATACGTCCTGCTTCGATTTGCCTTGCTGATACCCAGTGTGTACCAAGTGATTGCAAGCCAAAATCGCCAAACGCCACGTAGTTTCCTCGTGTGGCATTGCCTTTCATCTTACCGCGCATTTGTTTGCGGAACTTTATTCGTTTTGGCATCCGGGGCATCGGACGTTCTCCTTAACTAAACCCTTTCGGGTTAACTTCTAAAAATTAACGGCGACCTCGAGCACGACCACGAGCACCTGCTGCTCTTGAATCCACTTGCTCTTCTTCGGCGTCTGTGTACATACCTTTAAAAATCCAAACCTTTACACCAATGATGCCATACGTTGTTTGCGTATGAACAAGTGCGTAATCGACGTTGGCTTGCAACGTTGACAATGGAATGGAACCTTCAACAACAATAAACTTACGAGCCATCTCAGCACCGCCAAGACGACCAGATATTTGAATCCGAATCCCTTTTGCTCCGTGCTGCATTGCGGATTCAGCACGTTGCTTGAGCATGCGGCGGAAGTTACCTCGCTTACGCATTTGCTCTCCAACAGCTTCAGCAACAAGGCATGCATCGGTATCAGGGTTCATGACTTCTAAAATCTTGACTTGTGCCTTACGGCCAGTCATTGCTTGAAGATCAGCAACAAGCTTGTCAATTTCAGCGCCTTTTGGTCCCACTACAAGACCTGGTCGGGCTGTCTTTACGATAACTGTGAGTTCTTCACGAGTACGCTCAATCAAAATATCTGACACTGCTGCAAAGGGCGGTGTGCGATTAAGACGCTTGTCGATAAATTCGCGAATGCGATAATCTTCGACGAGTAACTCAGCAAAGAGTGCTTTTGGTGCATACCAGCGAGACTTATGTCCTTCGGTAATACCAACTCTAAATCCAAATGGATGAACTTTTTGTCCCATTATTTTCTCTCTCCAACAGCGATGATTAAGTGGCTAGTTGGTTTATGGATCGGATGCGCTCGGCCACGATCTTTTGGTCGCCATCGCTTGATAACAGAGCCTTCATCAACGCGTGATTCCGACACATAGAGTGTCGAAACATCTGCGTCTTGCTCTTCTGCATTTGCGATTGCACTGTTTAAGACAGTTTTGAAATACCACGCTGCTCGCTTCTTGGAGAACTCCAATTGCGATAGCGCGACGTCTATTCGTTTGCCTCTAATCAAATCAGCGATAAGCCGTGCCTTTCGAGGCGAGATTCGAGCATATTTATGTGTTGCTTTGTACGTCATAAGTAAAAACTTTCAAGCGTTACGCTCTGATGCCTTCCTTCTTATTGGTATGACCGCGGAACAAACGAGTGTGAGAGAACTCACCAAGCTTGTGCCCGACCATATCTTCGGTGATGAGCACGTCGTTGAACTGTCGGCCGTTGTGAACGGCGAACGTAAAGCCAACAAACTCTGGGACAATCGTGCAAGCACGTGACCATGTTTTGATTGGCGTCTTTATCGATCCCGATGCCATAGCCTCTACTTTGCGGTAGAGCTTTTCGTTGACAAATGGGCCTTTTTTGAGTGATCTTGACATATCTTTTTCCTAAATCAGATTTTAAGCTGACCGTAACGTTTACTCTTACGACGACGGAGAATACGAGCGTCCGTCCATTTACCGCGTTGCCTTGTGCGACCACCCTTAGATTTCGTGCCTGAAGCACTTGCTGGGGTACGCCCACCTTTGGATCGACCTTCACCACCACCAAGCGGGTGATCATGATGACTCATAGCCATACCACGAACTTTAGGTCGTCGACCGAGCCAGCGGTTTCGTCCCGCTTTACCAAGCTTGACGTTTTGATGATCTGTGTTTCCAAGTTGCCCAATAGTTGCACGGCATTCAACAGAAACCTGACGAATTTCACCAGATGGCAGCACAATAGTTGCCCAGCGACCTTCGCGGTTACTTAATCTTGCTGCAGCGCCAGCGGAGCGACAAAGAGCGCCACCCTTACCGGGTTCAAATTCAATGTTATGCACAGTCAGCCCAGTTGGAATGTACTTCAAAGGCATGCAGTTGCCTGCTTTTGGTTCAATCGCGCTGTCTGAACTTTTTACCGTGTCACCATCAGTAAGATTGCGCGGCGCTAAGATGTACCGTTTTGTTCCGTCTTCATACTGCACTAATGCAATGTGGCAACTTCGGTTTGGATCGTACTCGATACCAATCACGGTTGCGACCATGTCATCCTTCAGACGACGAAAGTCAATCTTTCGATAACGGCGCTTGTGACCACCGCCACGACCTTGGACAGTAATCTTGCCTTGGTTGTTGCGTCCACCATTCTTTGTGATTGGTGCAAGCAACGATTTTTCAGGAGTCTTCTTAGTCACTTCAACATGAAGGTTCACGGAAGCGTTTCGACGTCCTGGAGTAGTTGGTTTGTAAATTCGAATTGCCATAATAATAATCCGCTCACTCTTAGAAGAGTTCGATGCGATCCTCCGCATGCAGTTTCACGACAGCGCGTTTGTGCTTTCCAACTCGAAACCAACCCATTTTGTTGCGTTTCATATAGCCCTTGCGAACCTGAGTTGCTACATAAATGACCCGAACACCGTAAATTTCTTCGATGGCTCGTTTGATTTGACCCTTATCAGCACGTTTGTCAACTTCGAAGACGTAACGATTATTCATCGTTGAGCCAAAAGTCGACTTTTCAGTAACAAGAGGTTTTCTAATGATTGTTGTGACTTCCATTACGCCACCTCCTCTTCTTTCTTCCAAGCAGAACCGTCGAGGAATGCTTCCATCGAAGCCTTATCAACGACAAGGTAGCGATGGTTAAGCATTTCAAACACATTTAGCTGATCAACACGAATCGTGTCAACGTGCTCAATGTTTCGAGCAGAGATTGCTGCGTTTCGGTTTTCACTGTCAACCGCCACAAGGCAACTTCGGTCAATACCGACTGCGTCGAGGATTGATTTGAATTCTCTTGTTTTTGGTGTTTTAAAGTCAAGATCAACAATGCATTTCACTTCACCATCAATGAGCTTAGCAAGAAGCGCATTACGATTAGCGAGCTGGCGCATTTTTCTAGGCATGTCTTTGCGGAAGTCTTCGTGTGTACGAGTCTTCGCAAATGTTACACCGCCACCCTTACGGATGTTTGAACGGACTTGACCCATTCGAGCGTTGCCTGTGCCTTTTTGCTTGTAAATTTTTCGAGTGGAACCCTCAACCATACCACGACTTTTGGTTCGAGCTGAACCTTGGCGGCGGTTGGAGTGGAACATCACATACGCTTGCTTGAGCAGCGTGTGACGAACCTCGGTTCCAAGCAATGCTTCGTCGATATTTAAGGTATCGACCTGTTTGCCTTTTTTGTCATAAATTGGAAGTTCAATCATAATTTCTTTCACCTGTGACGTAGTTGTCTTTGTTTGCCTTGCGCTCCGATGTGGTCGGGAGTCTTCAAGTCCAGCTAGTCTGGGAGTTGAGGAGTCCGGTGGTCACTCGGTAGAGCTTGACTCGGCGTTCTTTTCGGTTTGTCGCGATTATCGGGTTCTCGTTACGAGCCTTGAAAATCTACCAATAAACTTATTTACTGGCTGCTGTGGTTTTTTTCCTATTTAGTCGTTTCGCTTCTCGAACAATAATCATGCCAGTGTTAGGTCCTGGAACAGAGCCCTTCAACATCAGCAAGTTTCTTTCAGTATCAATTTGAATAACAGGCATGCTTCGGCAAGTGATTTGCTTATTGCCCATGTGGCCTGGCATACGTTTACCCTTTTTAGGCTTCGGTCCAGTACCAAGGTTTGTGGCGTGCCCGTTAATCGAACCCGGACGACGATGCGCACGTTTTACACCGTGCGACGCTTCAAGACCTTTAAAGTGGTGACGCTTCATGCCGCCAGCAAAGCCCTTACCTTTACTTACACCAACAACATCAACAAACATCACGTCTTCGAATATGGAGACATCCAATGTTTGTCCAGTATCAACATCGCCAAGATCGTCTACACGAGCTTCGCGGTGAAATCGTTTTGGTGCTGTGCCAGCTTTTGCGTCATGACCAATAATTGGCATAGTTGCTCGGCCTGGTTTTACATCTTCGTATCCCATTTGAATCGCGTTGTAGCCCTCGCCCTCTTCGGTCTTAACTTGTGTTACTACACAAGGACCAACTTCAACGATGGTGACAGGTATGTTTGTTCCGTCTTCAAGGAAATACCTTGACATTCCAACTTTTCTTCCGATTAATGTTTTTGACATCGTTGTTGCTTTCGTTCTTAGAGGGTTTTGGTCAGGGATCTTCTTGATGTGACCGGAGTGTTTGGGTTTCGGTTGTTACGCTTTAATTTTTACAAAGACACCTGCAGGTACAACGAGGCGATTAAGCGCTTCGATTGTTTGCGGGTTTGGTTCTGAAATGTCAATGATTCTTTTGTGGGTTCGGATTTCAAATTGTTCACGTGATTTTTTGTTCACAAAAGTTGAACGGTTCACTGTGTAAATCTCACGTCGAGTTGGTAGTGGAACTGGTCCTGCTACACGTGCACCTGTTCGCTTTGCGTGTTCGACTATTTCCTTCGCCGAAGCATCAAGTGCTTGGTGGTCGTAGGCTTCCATTCTAATTCGAATAATCTGCATCGCAGTCGTGTTCCTCTAACGTGTTTCTCTATAGATGCGCGACATGCACATCACTTCTTCCACACCTACACTTGCTCCGCAAGAAGGTGAATCGAGGATTCTATCCTCACAAAGGGTGCCTTGTCAATAACAAACCCTGTAAACACCTCTTTTTCATTTGCCTTTGCTCTGCTACAGTGCCGCCATATGCTGCACCTACTTTCCTTCATTATCTCGTGCCTGCCCATGGGATCGCACTATCAAAATGGCGTTGTTGGTATTAACGTTGACCTGCCCGTAAAAGCGGTCGTCGTCGGCACAAGCATCCAGCCTCCGTATTGCCTCATTTCCAGCGGTAAATCGAGTATACAGTGGAACTTACGAATAGAAAAACGTCCTAATCCAACCGGATTGACTCCAAATGAATTCGTTGCAGAAGCGACCAAAAGCGTGAAAACGCCTGAGGGCACGATTACACTTTTTGACACGGGGCTTCCAGTGGAAAGTTCCATAGGCTGGTGGACCGTACTGCACCATACAAAACAGCAAAATCAGTCCATTATTGGGCGTTTTGCCTTGCCTGCCAAAGGCAAGCAGATGATTTTGGCAACCCTTATCACCAATGCAGAGGGATGGAGATTTGGCAAAGACTTGTTTATACAAACGTTGCTTTCCATTGAGCCGCTTGATCCAGCCGTGTTGCTGTATGGAAAACTCGCTGCCCTAGACGCTGGAAGCGCGTTTTTAGCCTCTTTAAGCCAAGAAA
>CAWLAZ010000021.1:0-14339 GCA_963854955.1 Phycisphaerae bacterium
AACAAACACAAGGAACCCCCAAATGATCAAACAATCAAACGAAGACAAACAAGTGTTCACGACTGGCGAAGCAGCGAAAATCTGCAACGTGTCACAACAAACAATAATTCGTTGTTTTGATAACGGTCGCCTTCAGGGATTTAAAGTTCCAGGGTCTCGTTTTCGACGCATCCCCCGCGCCGAACTCCTTCGTTTTATGCACGACAACAATATGGATACAGGCCGCCTAGGGCCAACGTGTTTGCAAGTGTTAGTCATAGGAATTGACAACGAGAGCTTAGATAGAGTTATTAAAACATATTCCATGGGGCACAACGTAAACATTTCTCACGCGACCGATGCGTGGACAGCCGGGTTCATCGCACATGAATATAAACCAAGCTTAATCCTTCTAAACCCAGTTGTTGAAGGAATCAACACAAGAGCCATACTTGCATCACTTTCAAAACACACTGGGAACCCACCAAAGATAGTACCTATCGGTAACAATTTTCAAAACGGTGTAAATGTGCAGGCACATGAAGCCGATTCAACAGAAGTGATCAAACAAGCAGTGCAACAACTATTAACTGCCTAACAAAATAAAAAAGTAAACCTACACAGGGCAATGAACGAGATGAATCAAGAAACTAAAACAACCAAACTATCAAACGTGTTACTTATTGGCTCGATGCCAAAAACAATAGATGCAATACGGGCATCGCTTGAAGCTGAAAATTATGTTGTAGAGCACATTGCTTCTGTATCAGAATTTAAAACTACCGTTCAAAAAGATTCGTTCGACCTTATTGTCACTGCCACCGATTCATCAAAATTCACATCAAGTGATTTGTTTGAAATGGTTATGTTGTTAACACCAGAAACACCCGTGGTTGGATACACCGAGAAACCAGACCCAACACAAATAATCGAATTTGTACGACTTGGTGGCGTGGATTTCTTTTGCATACCAGAAGATTTACAAGCGATTGCAGGCCGAGCACAAACAGTAATTGAATCTGCCGTAGAGGTTGCAGATTTAAAAGAATCAGCCGACGCAAACGCTCGGTTATACAACTCGGTAACGGAAGAACTCCAACGGGTGTCGGACGAGAACGATTCTCTATGCAATGATCTTGCAAACACACATTGTGAAACAGACAAGAAAATGAAACAGGTTGCAATTGGCGCCGAATTTCAAACGCTCGTGAACCAAGAACTAGAAGTGGAGTCTATGCTGCGAACCGCGCTTGGATATATGCTTACTCGAATTGGCGCGACGAATGCCGCGGTTTATCTTCGAGAAGGTGAGATAGACTGGGGTATTGGTGCATATATTAACTACGACCGACAAGCAGAACAATTCCAATCACTTATAGACACACTTGGGCCAATAGTGTGCCCCACGGTGTCTTGCGAGACTGGTACAAAGCGATACAAAGACGGCGAAGTATTTGCAACCACGGTTGATGCTGACCCTATTGATTTTTCTGGCAGCGAAGTAGTGACCGTCTCTTGTTTTCACGAAGAACGGTGTATGGCTGTTCTGGTTTTGTTCCGTGGCGACACTCGACCGTTTGGAGAAGAAGCCATGGATACGATTGAAACAATCCGGGAGATTTTCGGAACGCAACTTGGAACTATTCTTAAAATACACAGACGCGCAGAAACCACATGGCCAAGCGAGTTTATCGATGACGACGATTGGTCACAAGGAAAAGCGGCGTAACAACCAATAAATTTACAGCCCCGAGCCAGTAATTGAGACAAGCCGTATATTTTCTTGCCCAACAACATCACTGATTTGCTGAATCAACTTCGGCTCAACAACAACCCTGCGTTGACTACGCAGGGTTGCTACATGCTCGCCAGTGTTTACATGGATATATACGTCTGCCGGCATTGCGCCCTGTCCCACCTTTGATGCCCCCGCTTGTTTAATCATCCCCGACACCATTTCCATTTGCCCCCTGGCCTGCCCGTTTGATACGGCTTCATGGAATGTAATTTCAATTCGTTTAGATAGGTAGAGCGAGGCCTCAGGCAGTGCGACGACTTTGTTTACGAGTAACTGTAATTCACCCCTACCCCTGTCGACTTTTCCAACAATAAGTACAACGTCGTCTTTTTGTAAAAGATGTGCGTGTTTTTGATACCCCTCAGAAAAAATAACACAATCAATTTTCCCGACACGATCCTGTAACGTGAGAATTGCCATTTTTTGTCCCGCGCTTCTTCCGTTACGAATAACAACTATTCGAACGGCAGACAGCACTCCGCCCACGACAACTTCTTTTCCATCGCTTTTATCCCTAAGCGACATTACACTATCAGAGCACCACGCCTCAAGTTCTTTGTCGTGAGCATCAAGCGGGTGGCCCGAAACATGAATTCCAAGTACTTCTTTTTCGTGTTGCAATGTTTCTGGTTGGGTCCATGGAGTAACTTTTGGTAATTTAATATCCCCACCGTCACCTGCTTTGTTTGTGGTGTTTTCTGGAACACCAAACAATCCACTTTGCCCCGCTTCTTTATCTTTTGCAACAGAAGCGCCAATAGAAATGGCCCTGTCTAGCACCGCCAAAAGACTCGCTCTGTTTTCCACTCCGTGCATGGAATCAAAAGCCCCGCCCTTTATCAGCGATTCAACAGTTGCCCGATTTGCCGATCGACCACTTACGCGGGAACAAAAATCAAATACAGAATCAAAAGCACCACCCGACTTTCGTTCTTCGACAATTGCAGAAACTGCCGCACTTCCAGCACCCTTTACTGCTCCTAAACCAAAACTAATACTTCCATTCACATTTGTTCTTGCTTCATCATTATCAAAAACAACAGAAAAATCAGCGTCGGATTGATTTATATCTGGCGGTCCAACCGGAAATCCAATGTGTATGTTCTCTTTAGAATGATCAGGGAAAATTACACGTCTGCAATCACCAATATACGGTGCCCAATCCTCGGTTTTTCTTGCACCACTTTCAAACGTAAGTACCGCAGCCATATATTGAACAGGAAAATACGTTTTTAAATATGCCGTTTGGAATGCAATTATAGAGTATCCCGTGGAGTGACTTTTGTTAAATCCATACCCAGCAAACTTAAGAATTAAATCAAACAACTCGTTTGCAAACTTTTCTTTTAAGCCCTTTTCAACAGCGCCGTTAACGAACTTTGGACGGTTGGCATTGATAATCTTGTGTTTCTTTTTACCAATGGCTTTAATTAGCGTGTACGCTTCTCGCAACGGAATATCACCAAGTGCGTGCACTATTTGCATAACCTGTTCTTGGTAGACCATGATGCCGTAGGTTTCCTTAGTAAACCCATCAATGATTTCGTGTACCTTGGGAACTTCTTCAACGCCGTTTTTTCGTAAACAAAAAGTCTCAATAAGATCCATCGGTCCAGGTCGAAAGAGTGCGTTTGCCGCGATAAGGTCTTCAAGTCGCGTTGGTTTCATCTGCTTTAACAAGCGGCGCATGCCGCCCGATTCAAACTGAAAAATCCCAGCAGTGTCGCCACGCATGAATAAATCTAAAACTTTTTTATCTTCAAGGTGTATTCGTTCAAGGTCTAAAGGGTGCGCCCCATCGTTAAACTTGCGGTTTACGGCGCGCCAAATTTCTTCGTCTTCTAAACTTTCGCGCACAAGTTTCTTCGCAAGCTCGATAGTGGAAAGAGTTCGAAGGCCAAGAAAATCCATTTTTAGCAACCCAATACGCTCACACGTTGGCCCGTCCCATTGGGTGACTACGTCAGAGCTTCCACTCGCCTTACAAAGGGGCACGATGTTATCGAGTGGCTCGGTTGCAATCACAACACCAGCGGCGTGCACCCCAACGTGCCTAGCGTGGTGTTCTAACTGTCTGGCCGTGTCAATAATCTCTTTTATTTCTTTTGAGCCCTCGTACACCTCTCTGAGTTCGTCGCTCTTTTTAAGTGAATTATCTATTGTTATGTTGAGTTCAGTGGGAATAAGATTTGAGAGCCGTTGCCCGTCGCCAGCAGAAAGCCCGTGCACGCGGGCAACATCTTTAATTGCTGCTCTTGCTTTTAGCCTTCCAAACGTGATGATTTGCGCAACATGTCCATATTTTTTACGGACAAAATCAATAACATCAGCACGGCCGTTTTGACAAATGTCAATGTCGATATCTGGATATTCGGTTCGATCTGGATCAGTGAATCGTTCAAAGAGTAACCCGTATTTTACTGGGCAGGCGTTTGATAATCCAAGAACAAACCCAACCATTGTGCCCACGCCTGAACCCCGCGCGTTTGCTGGAATGCCATTTTGTCTTGCCCAATCAACAAAGTCCCAAACAATAAGAAAGTAAGCACTGATGTTTTTGTCTGAAAGAATTCGAAGTTCTCGTTCAAGGCGAGCTCTAATTTCGTCTGTCACACCCTTGGGGCCATACCGCCATATAAGTCCTGCTTCACATAAACACAGCAACGCCTTGTCGCAATCTTTTTTAAGTTCTTCTTCAGAAACATCCGTGTCTTTTTGTGAGTCCCAGGGGTGTAAGGCAAATCGTTGGCAATGCTCTTTAAACCACTCAGTCAAATCCCCGCCTTTGTATGGTTTATAGGAATCCGGCCCTGTTACCCGAACAACGGGCGCATGGTTTTTATCTACATCAAGGGTAACATTGCATCGTTCTGCAATAGCGGCGCTGTTTTCAATGGCTTCGGGTATGTCTTTAAACAACTCTTCCATTTGCACGTGCGACTTTACATATAAATCGCGTGAATAAACAAGTCGCTCGGTGTCGGCTTTTTGTTTTTGCATGGAAATACAGCAAAGCGTATCGTGTGCATCCCAATCTTCTTCGCCAAGGTAGTGTGCATCGTTGTCGCACACTATTGGCAATTCAAGCTCTTTTGCCAATTTTATAAGGTGGGGGTTGATTGCAAGTTGATCTTGTACATCGTGTCTTTGTAATTCAATATAAAACCGTGGCTCGCCGTTGCTGTTTGGAGAAAACGTTTCAGCGTGCCATTTTGCCTCTTTTACGGCCTTGTCCCAGTCTTCACTATTGCCGCTGTCAACAAAGTTGCACAAATGGTAGGCGATGGAACTTCCCAAGTGCCCATTGATTGCGATTAGACCTTCTGAATAAGTTGAAAGCGTTTCATGGTCCATTCTGGGTTTGTAATAAAAGCCATTTAAAAAAGAATCGGAACTCAATTTAACAAGATTTCTCCACCCTTCATTGTTTTCAGCAAGCAACACAAGGTGGAACCCACCATCTTTAACACCTGTTTTTTCTTTTACCGTTCTATCACCAATGGCAACATACGCTTCTATACCAAGAATTGGCTTTATACCGGCAGCGATTGCTTTTGAATAAAACTCAAACGCCCCATATAAATTGCCATGGTCGGTTACAGCAACCGAATTCATACCGAAACTTTTTACACGTTCAAGAAGTGCGTCAATTTTGTTTCCACCATCAAGCAGTGAATACTCACTGTGAAGATGAAGGTGAATAAATGAGTTTTTGTTTTTTTTTGTTACCACGAGTGCATCTTTGCGAACGCCCATGATACCACCTCTCAAAAAGTGACTATGATTGATTTTGTATGATCATGCGACAATTCCAAATTAGCTCAACGGCACAGATGTCGTTGCCCGCAAAAATAGCATCAATCGCCTTTGGGCTCGTGCTTCTCTTGCCCATCTTCGCACTCCTTATCGTTGCAGGGGTTGTGTCCGCATTTGTTTTTGGGATTTTGTTGCTTGTTGGCGTTGTTCGAGCCAAGGCCAGGGCACTGTTCGGGGCAGGATCTGGTGAAAATTTTTCAGCAGGTCCCTCTGCGGGCGGACGAAAAAACGTCCGTATAAAGCGAGACTGACGGGGCAGGTTCGGGTTTTCTGAACACGAGTTTAGAGGCAGGCCCTCGTCTCTCGTTGCACCGTGTCTTGGTACGAAAGGTGAAGTTGTTTTGTAAGTCCGCCTACCACCCCATCGCAAATCGGTTGGTCTTGTGTGTTTGCGCCCTCTTCAGTTTGCACAGAGGCACGAACGCCAACGACAGGCAAAACACCCCAACTAGAATTAGTTAAGAAAACTTCATCTGCATCAAGCAGTTCATCAAAGGCGACTTGTTTTTTGTTTGTCCCCACACCTAAATCATCGGCAATTTGGATGAGCACTTTGCGGGTGATCCCGGGCAATACGGCTGACGGCTCGTCGTCTGGACCCTCTTCACCCCGAGCGATTGGCGTGAACATTGTTCCATCTTTCACGCCAAATACGTTACTTACACAACCACTTGCAACATGTGCGCTTGGAGTTAACCACAACGCTTCCCCACATTTTTGCATGGCTGACATTTGTAAATTAAGTAGGTTTCCCCAATAGTCAAGTGTTTTGTGCCCAGCGGTAAACGCAAATGGGTTTACTCTTCCGCTTGCAAGTGAAACAAGTGTGCCGTTTTTATAAAACCCATCTGGGTAGTTTGTCGGTGGTTGCGATTGGATAATAATAGTTGGGTCACTCCCGCCTGCTCCAGTTTGTTGCAACATATTTAAATCACCCCCAGTAATGGTGATTCGAATTCGGGCTTCGGTTTGCTCGTTTGCTTCAAGTGTTAACTGTAGTGCTTCTACAAGTGGTTCAACGTGAAGTTTTTCAGTGAGGCGAAGCGCGGCACACGAATTAGCAAGTCTGTTCATGTGATCCATGGCTCGAAACACATGTCCATTGCGCGCAATCATCGTTTCGAACAGGCCTACTCCGTGTTGAATCCCCGCATCAAACACACTCATTGTTGCTTCTGTGTCTTCGACAAACGCCCCGTTTATCCAAACCTTCATTGAATCCAAGCTCCAGTAATAAGTAACGGGTCGGTATCTGAATGGCAAACAATTCGCAAACTAGCCACCCTCTCTTTGTCCACTTTAAAAACAGCAACGTGCGTTGCTGTGCCATCCCCATATTCCTTGTCGTCGCCAGTCGTCACAACGACGGCGATGTCCACACCCAACTCGATAGATTTTGCACACACCCTAGAAAGAGAATTTGCTAAGGTTGGTTCAATAACTTGGTTTTCAACAACATTGCTTAGATAGGATGGGTTAGATTGAAACAAGGGCACAAGTCGAACCACCTCTTGTTGCACGTGTTGGGCAACACCGGATTCTTGTTTAGCAGACCACCAAGAAACACTTGCGGCAAAAACAAGAATAAAAAGTACCCCAATCCATCGACGTTTGTTATTCATTGGTAACACTTTGTGTGTAAGTGCGCAGCGCGTTGGCGCGTTCAAGTAGTTGTTCTGGGTTGTTGTTTAGTGGGGCAAGGTCGTAATGCCAAACAGTTTCTGCATGAAGATTGAATGGGGCTAGTTCTGCAAACAAATCAACTAACGGCGCATCCCACATGGGCCTGTTTGTCCAAGCGGCGGTCATGATGGGTTCGTTTCCTACGCGCTCGATTCGAACATCATATTCCCCATGAAATGTAAACGGAAACGAAACGGGCGTTCGCCCAACTTCTCGGTCATTTACCCACACCAAAGCGCCGGGAGGATTGGTTGTTACTAAGATGGTTCGCTTTACACAACCCAACAATGAACAACTCAATAAAACTATAGATACAAAAAATCGCATGATGGGTGGGATTATATAGCGTGAATGATCTGACCGAATTGTTTAATCAAACTCATCCCCACGGAATGTGGACGCAAGGTAGTGTTTTCGAACCAATTCATCATTAATAATCGTTTTTGGGTCCCCGTCGCGCAAATTTTTACCATTGTCAATAATGTACGCTCGGTCACAAATATGGAGCGTTTGTTGCACCGCGTGGTCTGTAACAAGGATAGCAATCCCAGAATCCGCAAGTTTGCGCACTTCTTTTTGTACGTCTTCTACAGTGTGAGGGTCAACCGCAGCAAATGGTTCGTCGAGCAAAATGAGTTTTGGTCTCATGATTAACGAGCGAGCAATTTCCAATCTTCGCCGCTCACCACCACTGCAGGTTCGCGCAAAGTGGTCTCGTTTGTGTTCAAGGTGGAATTGCGCAAGGAGTTCATCGCATCGTTGTTTTTGAATTTGTTTTGGGATTGGCAGTGTTTCAAGAATAGTAAGAAGATTATCACCACAAGTCATTCCACGAAACACGCTTGGTTCTTGCGCGAGGTAGCCCATGCCACGGCGCGCGTGTTGGTACATTGGAAGATAGGTAACGTCTTCGCCATCGAAAAGAACTCTGCCGTTTTCTGGAGTAATCATTCCAATCATCATGCGAAACGTTGTTGTTTTCCCCGCGCCGTTTGGCCCCAACAATCCGACAATTTCACCAGCGTTTACTTCAATCGAAACTTCGTCGACAACTTTTCTTCCACCGTAACTTTTGACTAACTTTGTAGCAGAGAGTAAAGCCAAAACTATTCTTCTTCGCCGCCTTCTTCGGTTTCTATTTCAACCTTAATCCGTTTTGCTAACGGGGTCCACTCTTTGGGATAAAACCGGTGCGCAAGTTTACCGATAATAAGGTGCATGTCTTCATAGATATAGTCGTCAAGCAAAACAGGCGCATGGTCAGAAACAACGACTTTCGCCGTCCATGTAGTTCTTGCTTTTCCTGTTTTTGAAATCCACCGTTCCATGTCAATGTCTTCTATTTCTTCAGACGACCATGTTCCTTCGGGAGTAACAAGTGTGCCACTATCCTCAAGACGATACGTGTTGGCCTTTTTCTTCATCTTGAAGTATGCCCAAAAATAATAAAAACCAAATGGAATACAAAGTATAAACAACCACTGCATCGGACGGTCGAACTTACTTGGAGGAACCACACTTCCGTACGCATTGAGGTTTTCATTTAAGACGTCTTGTGCTTCTCGAAGCGTAGCGCCGTCGCTTGATTCTACTGCGCTTTTGAATAACAAAAGTGTGTTTTTCCACTGGGGATCAAGACCGGCGTCTTCTTCAAGAGCAACATGCAAAGCTACGGCTGCCTTGTCTCTTTCTTCAGCACCCATTTCAACATAAAGCGCGTCTTTAACATAATTGTTTTGGAGGTCTGCTCTTGTTGCATCTTGGATTGCATCAGGAATTACTACAACATAATCATAGACTCCCCAAAATCCAAGGACGACGCAGACGATTGCCATAATGACTGTTTTAAGCCAATATCTTGTTGCTAATGATGTTGTAATAGCCACGGATTCTACCTCGTTGTTAATACCTAAATAACTTCTTTACATAGTGTACGACAAAGCGCCACAGCCGCGGTATAAACAATTGTGCAAGTAGAAACCGCCGGAAGGTGTGCTAACAAATAATCGAGTTGTCTTTTGGTTGTGGTATCGGGGTTTATCTTCGATAAAACATGTTCGCCGAGTTCTTCAATTGCGTGGTCAAACCACGCGCAAGAGGGTTTCTCGGGGTTCTTTGGCTCTTCAACCTGGACACGCACCATAACACCGCTGCCAAGTGCAACGATTGGACAAAGACCTAAACTTGTGGACGGTTCTCTGCAAAGGACAATGGCGGCAAGCCCTTTTGCCCGTAAGGCATGATGGATTATTCCAGAATCTCTTCCCACTAGTGGAGGACGAACGAGAAATCTTCCACTGGCAGCAATGTCATCTCCCGTTTCAATAGATTCGATAATTTGGACTCGCTTACCATTCTTTGCAAAAGAAACAATTTCTGTTCTTGTTTCACAAAGCGTAAGCAGTTCAGTTGCAATTGCTTCCCAGTTTTCAGAAGCTCTATGTTGGGCAATTTTTTCAACCGAAACTTTTTCTTTTTTACATAAAGATGTGTATGTTTTTTGAGCCATATAAAAAGACGTATCGGTAAACTATCCTGCGTACGCCTCACGGACTTCATCGGCTAGAACACTATTTCCAAACCACAGTTTAACGGGACCGCCCGGTTGTAAATGCATAAGGACCGGCGCGCCCGCGGGCATGAGGAAGGCGCTTTGTTCAGCTGTTTCTCCATCGTTCATGAGCGCCGTGAGTAAACTCGCCAAAATTTGTTCATCACCCACATCAAAAAGAAGTGGGTCTCTTGTATTTAACTTAATGGTTGCTGATGCATCGAACTCTTGCCAAAGTTCATCGCCAGCCATGCTGAATGCAACCGCATCAAAAACAGATCGCCATTTTCCACAGGGTACAAGAACAGTTTGTCCTTGGTGAATTCTTCTTGCGCACTCAACAGAAGAGGCAACTAGGGCCTCGGGGGCAATGGCGGTGCAATTCCAGTCCCCTTCACAGGATTGCCCGTCGCTGCAAAGGCAGTCTTTGACATCCGCACTCTGGGAACCCATTTCTAGGCGTACGCAATCGTCTCCGTCTTGTGTGGCGGTGATGCCAAACTCATGAAGTAGCTCGTTAATTTCTTGTTCTGGGAGAAAATCCAATAATCTATTCCTATCTATTTGTGTTCAATGTATGCGTATTCAATACGATAGTGGCTACTATTGCAAGCGATGTCTGTCACTACCATACTTTTTGTTTGCACCGGCAATACGTGCCGAAGCCCAATGGCTGAAGGTATAGCTCAAAAATGGCTTGATGACCACGGTTTTAAAGACTGGTTCGCTGTTTCAGCGGGTGTATTCGCTTTTGGGGGGTGCGCGACAAGTGAAGAAACGGTGCAAGCGCTCTCTCAACGAGGCATTGTTTTTGACGGCATGAGCAAGCCGCTAACAAAGGAAATGGCGACCTCAGCAACAAAAGTGTTCTGTATGTCACGAAGTCATCTTGCAGCGGCGAGTCAGTTTACAGACACAGCGGAACTTCTAGATCCAAACGGCGACATTCTTGACCCAATTGGCCAAGACCAATCGGTGTACGATGCGCTCGCAAAACAAATGGAAGTATTCATAGCCAGTAAACTTCAAATACTCACCTCTGAGGAATAAATATGTCTTTTCAAATTGGAACAATAGTCATCGGTTCAGACCACCGCGCTCGAGAAATTGTAGACAGCATTGCTGTGCACCTTAAGCCACTTGGATGGACGGTACACAAACAGTATGGTGCTGGTGAAGATTCAGTCGATTACCCCTGCATCGCGGATGCTGTCACTTTGGAAATTACTTCTGGCGAAGCCGTTTGTGGTGTGTTGATTTGTGGCTCTGGAATTGGTATGTCGATGGCTGCAAATAAGGCCAACGGCATTCGCGCCGCGCTTGTGCATGAACCAGTCGCTGCCGAAATGAGCCGGCGACACAACGACGCTAACGTGCTTTGCATGGCGGCCGATGGTCCGATGGACAGCGACTACAACGCCATTATTGATACTTGGCTTGCAACCGAATTTGAAGGCGGACGCCACCAACGCCGCGTCGCCCTCATGCGTTAATCTACCCGCGGTAGATAAACTGGTCTAAAAAGCATGTTGCACTCGCGGTTGATTACATTGACGTTATCACATTGAGTCTTTACATTGACTCAGCAAGCTCTGTGAGAAGGCGAACACCCCAGCCAGTTGGGCCGGTGCAATACAACCCGCGGTCACTTTCAACACTGCTGACACCAGCAATGTCAATGTGCGCCCATGGAATATCTTCGTCGACAAAGAAACTCAAGAAAGCGGCACCTTGAATAGGCTGCGCACCCCGCGCAGGCGCCGAGTTGTGTAAATCAGCATGTTTTGCACGCATGTAGTTGCGATGATCTTCCCAAAGCGGCAGTTCCCAAACTCGTTCGCCTGTTTTCTTTGAAGCTTTTTCAATTTGTTTTTTCAACGTAGAATCGTTGCACCACAATCCAGCGCAGAACGAACCAAGCGCAACAACCACACCGCCCGTAAGCGTTGCCATATCCACAATTTTTGTTGGCTTGATTTTTTTACACGCCCACGCCAATCCATCCGCAAGAACTAGCCGGCCCTCAGCATCTGTGTTGGTTACTTCAACGGTCACGCCGTTAAACATTTTAATAATATCGTCGGGCCTATACGCGTTGCTTGAAACCATGTTTTCTGCACAAGGAAGTATCGCGGTAACTCTTGTTGGAACACGTAGGTTTGCAATAGCTTCCATTGCACCAAGTACACCCATGCCCCCGTTTTTATCGTACTTCATCCCCTTCATGCCGTTACTGATTTTAAGCGAGTACCCTCCGGTGTCGTAGGTAATTGTTTTACCAACAAGGCAGAGGTGTTCGCCAGATTTCCCCTTTCCACTACCAGCATGTTCAAGGATAATCATGCATGGTTTTTCGGCAGACCCCATACCAACATTCACAATGCCGTTAAGGCCAAGTTCTTTTGCTTGTGTGTAGGAAATAATCTTGCACTTGAGTCCGCATTTCTTTGCAATTTTCTTCGCCTCTTTGGCCATCCATGGTGGATTACAAATATTAGGCGGTGTTGCCGCAACTCGGCGAGCATCATTTACGGCGTCACCAAGAATTACACCTCGTTTTAAACCGCGAACAACCTCTTTTGAAGCGCTTGTGATTTGAAGCGTCCCTTGTTTTTTTATCCGCTTGGTGGCAGATCCATCAAACTGATCAACTCGCCAGTTTGCGATTGTCATCCCTTCAGCAACAAGTTGCCCAATCTCACACCCTGTCGCTACGCCTTGTGGAATAGTCAGGTGAAGTTGTAAGTCCACTGAACACAACTCCGCTTTTCCAAGCGCACGAACAACCGAGCCACCAATATCTCGAAGGTCAGCGTTTTTTAGTTCCGACTTTTTGCCAAGGCCAACAAGCAATACGGACCCCGCGCGGGTTGTCTCGCCCTGTTTGCCTGAGAAGTTGTGGCCAGTGATGGCGTCGGTGCATTCTGTTTTGAAGCGAGACAGCGCCGGTGGAACTCGTTTTGTATCTTGCCAAACGCCAAGAATATGAGTCTTTGAACTAGCGCTACGAATTTGTATAGACATAAACATGTGTTACACCCTACCATGAACATTATGTCCGATGTGCACAGAATTCTTGATGCAAATATAAATCGCGCCGCTGAAGGCATGCGTGTCTTAGAGGACATAGCACGGTTTTCACTAGAAAACAAAAAGCTTTGCTCTTCTATAAAAAAATGCCGACATGAATTACGAATGCAGACTCCTGAAATTAATTCTCGAGATGCGCAAGGAGATGTTGGAACCACTATTTCCACAAAATCGGAGGGTAAACGGGATTCGGTGCACGACATTGCACTTGCTGCGGGCAACCGGTGCGCCGAGGCACTCCGAGTTATAGAAGAGTTTTTAAAACTATCGTCCGCAAAAAATACCGTCGAAGCAATTCGCTACACAATGTATGATCTTGCGGAGGAAGTGATCCGATTGCTTGGAGCAACGAATAAACAGCAGTGGAAACTGTGCTTTGTAATGACTAAAGACGACTGCGTGCTGGCTTGGCAAGACACCCTAAGGCAATCGATTATCGCTGGTTGCGACTGTGTCCAGGTTCGAGAAAAAGAACTTTCAACGCGCGAGCTAATAGAACATGTGCACGAAGTAAAACAGATAGCACAAACATATGGAGCGCAGGTTATCGTGAACGACCGCGTGGACGTGGCACTTGCTACACAAGTTTCAGGGGTGCACCTTGGCGAACACGATATGTCTATCCAAGATGCTCGAAAACTTTGCGGTTCAGAATATATCATTGGCGCAACAGCACACACCACCGACATGATTACATCGTCAATAGGGGTGGGTGCCGACTATATTGGCGTTGGTTCAATGTTTGCTTCTCAAACCAAACCAAACGTGCAAGTTGCGCCGCTTGGTCTGTTGAAAAACGCGCTGGCGTATACACACTTAGCGATTGGGGGCATTACACCTGAAAATGTTCACGAGTTATATACAGTTGGCTGCAAAGGTATTGCGGTAAGTTCTGCAATCGCACACGCGACTACCCCAGAAAAAATCGTTTCATCTCTTTTGCAACCGGAGCACCAAGCAACATGATTCTTGCATCAGCAGAACACCACGGCATTGTTTCAACAACGCTTACTACATTTGTTTCCCTTCTCGCTTTTGCAACAGTAGTTGGCGTATTGGCAAAATTTGTAAAGGTTCCGTACACAATAGCCCTTGTTCTCGCGGGTCTTCTTGTCGCAGTTTTAGGCGCGGCACCCGACGGCGTGGTTATCACACAAGAGTTGATTTTAGTGTTACTTCTTCCGCCCTTATTGTTTCAAGCTGGTTTGCACCTTGATATAGAATTACTACAAAAAAAAGCAGTGCCTGTTCTTATTCTTGCAATTCCTGGCGTTCTTGTTTCGACACTGTTTGTCGCGATTGCTGTTCGTCCATTTATTGGTGACCACGCATGGCTTCCCGCACTGTTATTTGGCGCAATGCTTGCGCCCACGGACCCTATTTCAGTTATGGCAACGTTAAAAACAGCAAAAGCACCAAGCC
>CAWLAZ010000022.1:0-13804 GCA_963854955.1 Phycisphaerae bacterium
AAACTCAATGTTACCGTACAGATGAATTTCTACACCATCTGCAGTAACTGATTGCTCTTTTGAAATCTCTTGTGTTTTTTGTTTGAAAGATTCAAGAAGCTCAATGTTCCGAAGTGTCTGAGCAACAGTTGCTTCGTCGGGCGCAATGATGACATTCCCTGATTTACCATCTAAAATAAGCAAGTCTCCATCACTCACTTCTTCTGCCACCGATTTTAATCCAACAACAACTGGCACACCAATAGCTGCTGCAACAATCGAACTATGATCAGTGCGGCCACCTAGATCTGTTGCAATGCCCAGTACATTATCTTGATTGAATTCAGCCACATCCGCAGGGGTAACTTGATGACAAATAACAATAACTGGCTCGTCAACGTTTGCTAGGCGGTCTTTTGAACCACCTGTAAGCTCCGTGAGTAAACGACGCTCTAAGTCGAATACATCATTTGCTTTATCTTTAAAAACCTTATTATCCATGGAACGAAATTTATCTGCAATTTCGCCAAATGCTTCCACGACGGCAAATGCAGCGTTCACCCCCTCGACTTCAATTCGTTCACGAATTGGATCGACCAGTGTCACGTCTTGAAGAAGACCTAGATGAAACTCGAATATCTTTGCTGGCTCTTCACCTAGTGTGGCTGCGACTTGGTTTCTGTCCTGCCTCACCTGGTAAATAGCCCCATCAATTGCTTTATTGAATTTAGCTAACTCTGTTGGGATTTGATCGGCACCAAGAATCAAAAAAGGCACACGGTGCAACGATTTTTCAAGCACTAATGCTCTGCCAATGACGATGCCGGGACTAACTGGGATTCCTTGTAATTGCTTCATAGCATCAGTGCGCACAGCTAAGTTCCATTTAGAAGTTCTGAGCGCGCTATTGATTATACCACGCATCAAAACTCCCAATCAAATCCAAACCACTTTTCAATTCTCAAAGTCATGGAGTATTCTGTAACCATTTATCGTCAAGCAAGTTAACAAAATCGTATTTCCGTTTTCAACGTGAATAGCACTTTGAAAGCGAAAAAGAACTGGTTTCTTTGGCTATATAAAATTATTGAAAATCAGGAATCAGATTGCTGGTCACCATTCCAAAGGTAGGATCCCAAAGCCCGAAGATCATCACCGATAACGATCAAGGCAGGCAACAACAACAGAATAAGCACTGTAGCGCTCATCAGGCCAAATGATATGGCAAGAGCCATTGGGATTAAAAACTTTGCCTGCATTGACTGTTCAAGCATGAGCGGAGTTAGCCCTAATACAGTTGTAACAGTAGTTAAGAAAATAGGGCGAAGACGAGCGCTTCCTGCACTTAGCAGCGCCTCTCTCAGGGCAAAGCCCTCTTTACGTTTGGTGTTATAGAACTCTACAAAAATCAACGAGTCGTTTACAACAACACCACTAAGGGCAACAAAACCAATCATGCTCAAGAAAGAAAGTGAAACATCCGCTATATAGTGACCCCAGATCACACCAATAATTGCAAAAGGAATACCAAGCATAACAATCAATGGTTGAAAATAACTGCTAAATAGCCACGCAAGAATTATATAAATCATTAAGCAAGCAGCGAGAAAACCGATTGGTAAGGAAGCAAATGCTTCAGCTTGCTGCTCTTGTCTTCCGCCTTTTTTAATCAACACATCCGGAAATTCTTTTTCCCAATCATCAAAAGGTAATTGTGATGCAACCTCCTCTGGACTTACACCCTCTATGGTCTCTGCAGTAACGGTTACCGTGCGCTGTCTATCAATTCGATGAATAGTCGTATAGCCACGTTTTTCAGTAATATGCGCAACTTCGACAAGAGGCACTGAAAGTCCACTTGGCGTGACAATCCAAAGTTGTTCTATGGCACCGACATTCTTTCGTAGATCGTCGCCCATCTTGACCCGTATATCAACTTCCTCATCCCCTTGAGCAAATACGTGCGCATCAATCCCATACACGGCACCTCGCACTTGCCTTGCTAAATCAGCAAGTGTAAGTCCTGTGCTTGAAGCTCCCTCGCGAAGTTCAATATGCATTTCACGTTGTCCGGGAGAAGCCGTATCTACAATATCACGGACTGCAGAAAAAGTGCGCAAGTCTGCTTGGACTTGTTCAGATGCAGCAAAAAGCGAAGCTTCATTTTCACCACGAAGTTGAATTGTAATTCCAGCGCCACCGGGAGCACCAGACATTAACTCGTAACCAATACTATTGGCAAGATTTGCTTTATCACCAATATCTTTTCGAATGAGACCAATCACTTCGTTGGCATTTAAAATACGATCTTCAGCGGGCGTCAACTCAATAAAAAGCTGCCCAAGGTTTGAAGAAAAACCACCCGAAGACTCCCCTGTTGACATCTGTGCGCCAACAATAGTACTTATATGATGTACCTGTTTTTGTTTCCTTGATGCATCTTCGATATACTCAAGCATGTCAATCGTTTGAGCAAACGGCGTTCCTTCAGGCATACGAATATTAATAGCTATCGTTTCAGCATCTGGAATAGTCATAAATTCATAGCCAACTCTTCCGCCAGCTACAAATCCTACAGAAACGGCCAACGCTGAAAAGGCGAAAGCCAGCGACATATAACGAAATTTAATCACAAATGAAAGAACACAAAGATATGCAGGAATAATTTTCTCGAATACATACCTATCTCTTCGAACTTCATACCGTTTCATAAACGCACCAATTCGAGATCGTGATGGTTTTTCAGAATTTTTCAATGTATGCCCAAGGTGACCAGGCAAAATAAGCAATGCTTCAAACAAACTCATGCCAAGCGCACATGCAATCACTACAGGCAAAGCACCAAGCAAATCACCCATGTTTCCCTTTATGAAAGTCAACGGCAAAAACGCAACAATAGAGGTCATAACTGTTGCAAAAACAGGCCACAATACTTGCTTAGTTCCCTCGACAGCCGCTTCCATCGCGGGAACGCCTTGCTCATGTTGCGCCTTAATATTTTCGGCTACAACTATAGCATCATCAACAAGTAATCCTAGAACAAGAATTAACGCGAACATGGTCAGCATATTGAGCGTAATGCCGAACAAATACATGATGAATAATGTTCCGCCAAGTGCTGTAACTAATCCAATGCCAACCCAAAGTGCAACTCGCCAGTTGAGCGCAAGCAACAGCAATATAAATACTAACGCGCCACCGAGTAATGCATTTTCTGTCAACAGGTTCATGCGCCCTTCAACAAATCGTGCTAAATCAGTAAAGGTAGAAAGCGAAGTCTCCGCAGGAAGCGGATCTGAATCAATTCCGGCAAGCCACGCCTTTTTACGTTTTGTATTCCCGCCAGAAAACGTATCTTTCCATGTCGGCACAAATTCTTCACCCATTCTTCCCGCTACATATGCTCGTACGATTTCTGCCATCAAAACAATGTCTTGATCACCAGACTTTGCAATAAACATATTCATTGCCGGCTCTTCATTGAACCGAACATTAACTGGAATATCTACAAGCGTGGTTTGAATCTTTGCGATATCACCAAGATGCAACGTTTCTCCGCTATGCGAAGAACGAATCACAATCTCTTCTAATTCAATAGAGTTTTCTCCAGGCGTATCTGTGCGAATAACTATGTCGCCGCCTGAACTCCTAAGTGTCCCGCCTGGAATTTGTCGCATCCACGAAGAAATACGATCCGACACTGTAGAAATACTAATGCCGTGTTCGATTAAACTGTCTTGGTCAAGTTGTACCGTTAGCTCATTACTTATATCTCCCCCGATATCAATAGCACCCATGTCAGCGAATTCTCGCAAATCGTCTCGAATATCACGAATTGCTTTTTTCATGACTTGCTTGTCGATATCTCCCCAAAGTTGCACCATAATTACTGGCATTTTTGGTTCTATCCGCACAACCCTCGGACGTTCAGCATCTACAGGTAAATCCTGAATCGATTCAACCATACGTCGAACTTCATCGATCGCTTCATCTATATTTGTTGTCCCTTCTTTAAACGAGACAATGATTGAAACGGACCCTTCAACGCATGTAGTTCTTAACTCGTCAACTTCATCTATTTTTACAAGTGCATTTTCAATCCGCTTTGCAATTGATGATTGCACGTCTTGAGGAGAAGCACCCGGATACGCCATTGAAACACTTACTTTATCAAATTCCATATCCGGGAAAAACTGCCGGCGCAAATTTAAGGAGGCAAAAATACCCGCAAGAATAAGTCCTGCCATTAATAAGTTAATCGGAACTGGATTTTGTACACCAAACTTAGGTAGATTCATTCCGAAGAAACCTGACTTGCAAAAATTTTCCGAACAGACATTCCATCACGCAGTGACCCGCCAGGGTCAACAACTATAAAATCGCCTTCATCCAAAACAGTTTCCAGCACCGCCCAGTCTTCATCAGGCACACTAAATTCAGGAAGTTTTCCCGTAATAGAATATTCAATTGATACAGGTATTGACCGTAAAATTGAATCACGAATAACCATAATTCTATCATCTCGAATTGAACGCCTTGGCACTACCCAGCGCAATCGATCGCTGCGTAAACTTTTTACTTCGCCACGAACAAAAAGTCCTGGAGGAACACTACTTGCGCTGAACGGGTCTTGATTGAGGTCAACATAGACAACTATTGTTCTAGAAGTTGTATCGTCTTCTGGTGCGATTCGACTGATTCTTGCATCCCAGTACCGCTTCCCAAAGCCAGCAGAACGCAGCGTCACAGTATCCCCTACTCGTACGTATGCCCTTGCGTGCGAAGGCAAGCGCAAAGGGATTTCTACATGGCTGCTGTTGACAACTCGCGCAATTCGCTTGCCATTCGACACCAACTCGCCAACTCGGACATCAATGGTTTGCAACACGCCATCGATTGGACTCACGACATGACATCGGCGGACATTTTGTTGTGCGATCGCAACCTCTGCTTCACGAGTTGCAACTGCAGATGACGCTTGCTCTTCTCTTGAAGGAAACCGACTTGCAGATTCATTTGCATTGATGGCAACAGAAGAAACTGAAAGAAGTTTCTGCTTAGCAGAATCAACCTCTCGTTGTTTTGCAGCACCTTTTTTAAATGCTTCCATAATTCGGTCGCATTCAGCTTCAGCAAGCGACTTGTCTTCATTCGAAAGCACGGCTCGCTTTTCTGCAGCGTGTCGTTCAATTTCTAAAAGAACCAGAGCAGATTTAGCGGAGGACAACGCCTGCTGCGCGCGTATTAATTGTTGTTGATAATCAACATCGTCTAGTTCTACGACTAAATCACCCTTTCGAATTTTACGCCCAGCCCTTGATGTTGGAGGCAAAGCAATGACGGTTGAAGATATTTCAGCAGGAATGTCAGCATGCAGCATAGCGTCTGCAGCGCCGTAACCAACGGTCCGCCGTTGCATAGGAACTGGTTTTGCCTCAATAACAATAACTGCCTGAAGTGCGCGGTCTCCTGTGGCAATAGCCAACTCAGGTTTCGTATTCACCAATGCTATGACAATACCTATCGAGATAGCGAGCATGACAAATGTCACGACTAATCGAGTTATAAAAGGGATGATAGAATTTGTTGCCATAGCCCCTTATGATACCGCATGAGATTCTGATACGCTTCCCATTATGAAAACATCTCTTACAAGTGATGAGGTCAGACATGTTGCAAAACTATCTCGGCTTTCACTCTCAGATACTGAAATTGAACGTGCAAAAGAAGACCTCAGTACTATTTTTGAACATATATCTAAACTAAACGCGGTAGACACAGAGGGCGTAGAACCACTGGACCACCCGACTGAATTACTCAATCGCAGTCGTGACGATTCAGTGGGCGAAGCGCTCTCCCAACAACAAGTTCTCGCAAATGCCCCCGCAACGAAAGATGTTTATTTTGATGTGCCGAAAGTTCTTGGTGGCGACGCATGATTTCAATTAAAGAAAACGATGTATTTAATGCCTTCCATGAAATATGGGACGAAACGGACAACTCTAATGCCGGTCCTCTTCAAGGCATTACTGTTGCTATTAAAGACAACATAGTCACAAAAAAAGGGACAACAACGTGCGGTTCTAAAATGCTTGATGGGTATCAAAGTCCATTTAACGCAACGGTTATCGATCGCCTTGAAGAAGCAGGCGCTATTCTTGTTGGCAAAACAAACTGCGATGAATTCGCCATGGGCTCTTCAACAGAACACTGCGCATGGGGACCAGTACTTAATCCTTGGGATACAACTCGTGTACCTGGTGGCTCATCTGGCGGATCCGCTGCAGCTGTTGCCGCGCGACTTTGCCGAACTGCACTTGGTTCAGACACAGGTGGATCTATTCGACAACCTGCTGCACTTTGCGGCATCGTTGGATACAAACCAACCTACGGCCTTGTAAGCAGATACGGGCTAGTTGCATTCGCATCAAGCTTAGATCAAATTGGCACCTTTTCTTTACACGTTGAAGATGCTGCTTTGCTTGTTGAAACTATGTCTGGATTTGACACCTTAGACTCAACATGCCGCGAAGAATCCGCGCCTAAATTAACGGAACATCTACACGAACCGATTGAAGGATTACGTATTGGCGTACCAGCGCAATACAGGGGAAGCCAAAACGACCCTGATGTAGACGCAGCTATAAATGGTGCTATTGAAACGTTCTGTTCTCTTGGTGCAACTATTGTTGAAATTGATTTACCACTAACGGATGTTGGTATTTCAACTTACTGCGTGCTTGCGCCAGCTGAATGCTCGAGTAACCTTGCAAGGTACGATGGTATTCGGTACGGCCATCGGACCGACAAACTATGCAAAGATTTATACGAGTTGTATTCTGAAAGTAGAGCCGAGGGATTTGGGGATGAAGTCAAACGTAGGATTATGCTTGGTACGTATGTACTGAGTAGTGGCTACTACGATGCATACTACAACAACGCTCTGAAAACAAGGCGACTAATTTGCAGAGAGTACGAAACTGCTTTTAAAAAGTGCGATGTTATTCTTGGTCCAACTACACCATCACCAGCATTTGCCCTTGGCGAAAAATCTGATCCGCTCTCTATGTATTTATGCGATGTGTATACTGCAAATACAAACATAGCAGGGATTTGCGGAATCTCCTTACCGTGTGGTTTCTCAGAAGTAAATGGCAAACCACTTCCTGTTGGCTTGCACTTGCAGGGTGCTTGGTACGACGATGCGAAATTATTACGAGCCGCACAGATGTTTCAAACTGCCACTGACTTTCACACAAAAACTCCTGAGTGCGTCACATGATCGGCGTTGATATCGGCGGGACAAATTTGCTGATTGGCATAATCGAAGACGGCAAAGTAATTGACCGACTCCATCAACCCATTGTTGCCCGAAGCGATTTTGAAGCGGTGGCTTTGCAAACAAGTGACGCCATAGTCGCGCTTGCAGGAGACAATGTCCCATGTGTAGGCATTTCCGTAGCTGGCAGTGTTGATGCTGGTCGTGGAATAGTATTGCGTGCCCAAAACCTCGACTGGGACAATGTGCCGCTAGCTGAACGGATTGCAAGCCACTTGGGCTGCACTGTTGTTATTGAAAATGATGTCACTTCTGCAGCTTGGGGTGAATACACCTACGGTGCTGGAAGAGGTTCTGATTCTATTTTTGCCGTTTGGATTGGCACTGGCATCGGCGGTGGTCTTATTCTCGATGGAAAAATATGGCGTGGTCCACTAGGCACGGGGGGTGAATTCGGAATGGGTATAAGCGAGTGCAATTCAAATGCGCCGGTCAGAACGCTTGAAGGGTTAGCAAGTCGAAGCGGCTTGCAACATTTAGTCGAGTTGCCTGAATTGGATACAAGTAAAATCATCGCGGAATACAGCAGAGATGGTGCAATAAAGAACGCAATCGATGAAGGAGCTCAACGTATTGGCACATCAATAGCAAATGCCGTCACCCTTCTCTCTTTAGACAAGGTCGTTCTTGGCGGTGGCATTGTTGAAGCCCTAGGCGAACCGTATATACAAAGTATTCGAAAACAATTTCTCAATGACGTATTTCCTACGCATTGCCGAAAGTGCGAATTATGCATGACCGAACTCGGTCCAGATGCAGGTCTTCTTGGCGCTGCGTCCCTCATTAAATAATCCCCCTAAAAGCACCCCCACACATTTAATTGACTCAGAGTCAATTATATATATTGGCTCTGAGTCAATTAAATATTGCCATAAAAAAAGGGCTCTTGCCGGCCAAGAGCCCAATCTTTTTGGGAAACTGAAGATTAACCAAGCAACAGTACGTGGAAGCGTAAGTCTGTTGCACAACCTCTTTCTCAGGTCAGGTTATGTTCCCTAACATACACAGTTCTAACAAAGAACTGCTCCTAACAATACCGAATTCATACGGCTTGCCCGTCCCTTGGCACACCTTTTGAATTCGGCGAAACCAACAAATTTACTCTCGCAAATGTGCTGAAGATCTCTCACCTACATAAGGTAAACAATCAGTGCGTTCTCTAATTTGCTTAACGAACATATGTAATGTGCACTTAAATGAAACTATTGTCAAGAATTATTTGCCTTTTATTGCCTATTTTTTAGAATTAAATCAATATAATCAGAACCGTTTACGTAGTAAGGTTCTCAATAGCCCTTAATAAGCGATAAATGTGGCTTTCCTGAGTATACAATTGTGCGCTTATTCGCAAAACTCCCTTCCCCTGCAATTCAAAAACTGGTACTTCAATATTATATTCATGATAAAGCTGGTCTCGAAACTGCAAACACCCTTCCATATCTTGCGGGCAAGCATTAGGAAGCAACACTGTTGCCATAGTGCCAAGCATTGAACCATTACAAGGAGAAATATTTGGAACGCCCCAGGCGTCAATCAATGCATCGTGCATAGCCACTGCCAGCGCATGATTATGCTCTCTAATTCTATCCCATCCAATTTCAGTTCCCCACTCCACCGCTTTTGCGGAAGCAATCCATGGTGATAAATCTTTCGAGCCCTGCCAATCAAATTCTTTTGTAAACCCCTGACCATATCCATGACTTACAGTCATTGGATGGGTACATTCTCGTTGGCGTTTCGATGCATACACAAAGCCAGCACCAATCGGCGCACAAACCCATTTATGCAAATTTCCAACATACCAATCTGCGTCAATTCTATTGATATCAAGATCAAGCATGCCGGGCGCATGTGCGCCATCTATAAGTACTAATACACCTTTTTCCTTACAAATTGTAACTATTTCATCTACCGGAAAAATAATTGCCGATGCAGATGCAATATGATCAATGACAAGCAATTTCGTATTATCTGTAATAGCATCAACAAGCGATTGCAAAATAACTGAACAATCCAATACAGGCAATGCAATATCAAACTCTTTATAGGAACAACTCGAGTCACCTGCGATACGTGAAAGCAATTGCCTTACACCGTTATACACCAAGCTAGAAGTGAGAATTTCATCACCCTTTTTGAACGAAAGTGATTGCACTACACACCCAATACCGGTTGTTGCATTATCAACAAACCCAAACCCATCAACATCAGCACCCAAAAAAGTAGACACTGTTTTGCGTGCATCTTCTAATCGATAATGTTGTCTGTCTAAAAAATGAACTGGAGATCGTTCAAATTCTTGTTTTAGCTCTTCCTGATATTCAAACACAGGAACCACTCTTGCACCAAAACTTCCATGGTTTAAATAGGTTATCTCAGGGTCGAGCATCCAAGGGTCACAATGTATTGGTTCTAGAACGTGCTTCATGAACTAAATAATAGCGTTTTTATAATGATTTGACATTATGGTTATGTTTGCCTAACATATACCGTACAGACCTGCCGATAGTATATTAGAAGACAGGAGCAGAACAATTATGCAAGTACCTTTATTACAACTTGGACCGAACACAACCTACGGAACAACCTATTTTGGCGAAGGATCACGAATTATCGCCGTTGAAGGCGGCAGCCCTACTTCACCTCCGCCTCAACATAGAAGCGCACGACCAAAAACACTTATTGATCGATTATTTAAAATTGACCGTGTCTTTTTCTCTCCGGCCGTTGCAGCCTCCGAAGTGTTCGATTCCATAACAATGCAAAAAACACCCCGCCGTAAACCAAGGCGAAACAAAATCATTTCTTTACTTACAACACTGCAAAAAAAAGCAAAGAGCGTCCTTTGCTTCAATGAACAACAAACAATCTTTGCCAATGTAACCCCTCAACAAAAAGATCATAACGATGAACCTCACTCCAAAACAACTCGAAGTACTCGAACTTATCAGGCAATGCCAGAACGACCACGGGTACTCGCCAACCATGCAGGAACTCGCAGAACAGATCGGCGTAAGCAAAGTCACGGTGTTCGAGCGAATCGAAGCGTTGATTCGCAAAGGCGCGCTCACAAGAGAAGCGAACAGAGCACGCTCTTTATCGATTGCTGAAGAAATAACTGACCGATATGAAAAAGAAGAGAATGCAGCGGTGCGATTTCCCTTGGTGGGGCGCATCGCTGCGGGCATGCCTATAGAACGATGCGAAGACCGAGAAACACTTGACCTGACTAATATGTTTGGTCCACGTGTAGGCCAGCGCAGTGAAACTTTTGCCTTGCGCGTAGAAGGGGAATCCATGAAGGACGAAGGAATCCTTGACGGTGATTATGTCCTTATTCAAAAACAATCTACTGCAAAAAACGGCGACCGAGTAGTAGCACTTTTACCCGATGGTGAAACAACACTTAAAACATTTTTCAAAGAATCAAATGGAACAATACGATTGCAACCCGCAAATACTGATTTTGATCCAATCATTGTCACTGAATGCCAAATACAAGGTATAGTCACTGGTGTGTTGCGCTCCTATTAACATGTGATAAACGCGCCCAACTGTTCACTGCTTCATCAATCACATCCTCGGGATGAACCGCAATACCAACCCAACCATCACGGATGGTTTGTATGCATCCTGCGGAAGCGCTATCCCCAATTCTGCCCGGCACGGCAAAACACTGCCTTCCGTGCTCTTCAACAGCGATCCTTGCCGTTATAAGTGCGCCGCTTCTACGGGCAGCTTCAACGACAAGGACCACCGATGACAAGCCCGATACGATTCGATTTCTTCTTGGAAAATACGCCGGTTTTGGCGCTCTGTGGCATGGGAATTCACTTAATATCGCCCCACCGTTGAGTACTATCGAATCAAATAATGAATCATGTTCTGGTGGATAAACAACACTGAGACCAGATCCAAGAACGGCTGCTGTTGTACCGCTGTGCTTTAATGCAGCGCGGTGCGCTGCAGCATCAATACCTCGCGCGCCGCCTGAAACAATTGCAATATCTGCTTGAACTATTTCTTTTGAAAATGCACTTGCTTGTTCAATACCGTACTTGGTGCATCTTCTTGAACCAACAACACCAACCGAAGCAAGTGCAACCGCGTCAAGTGTGCCCCTAAACCATAACGCGCTTGGGCAGGCGGGGAGCGGTGAGAGGAGTTGTGGAAAATCTTCATCCGTGACCAATACAATTTTCGCTTCCACTGCTTCAGCAGACCACCTTGCGGGATCCACTTCCATTCGTTGCATTTTTTTTCGCAACATCTCGCACGCTCCCGAGGGTAAAAAATCCGCTGCGTCGAGAGAGAACACAGCATCACCTGCCTCGTTTATACCGCCTGCTGCCAAAACAAGTTTCGACAGCGTTGCTACTCCGAGCCCGTCGACACATAAAAGTCGCAACGCGTTATCTTTAATTTCATCAATATTCCATGACATGTTGGGAAGCGTACCGCGATTTTGGCTGACTTCTTCATGAATAGAGTTTTTTCTTTAAAAAGAAAAAAGTTGCAATGCTTACTGTTTAGATGTAATTGGCGTCGAAATTAATCCAATAAAAATTGCGAATGCACCTAGTCCAAGTAACCACAATCGGCCATCTCCTGAAGCGAATTGTGATAACACTGATGCCTGATCTGTCTGCATTGGTAATACACGAAGTCGTTTTGCACGTTGCGCGACCCACGCCAATGGCGTCTTTGGGGCTGTTTTATCAATGACTATTGAACTGCCTTCGGGAGAATGATTGAATTGCATTTCCACCAACCGTTGAAGTAAAACAGGATCACCAGATTGCACGTCTTCAAGAAAAGATGCATAGATATGAACACGATAATCCTGTTCATGTACATCAGCAAGAATTGTTGCTTTCTTTTGCGTAAGTACGTGTAGGTCACTACGTGCAGGTAGTACGATGGCTGCAGTTGTTAGGGCTAAACCACAGAGAAGGTACAGCCAACCAATATCAAAACGAGTAAATAAACGCAAAATTAAACGGATAGTTCCTATGTCGTCAAAATTGACAAGTTTGAACCAATTACCGTATACTACGCATCCCTATTGCGGGGTAGAGCAGCCTGGTAGCTCGTCAGGCTCATAACCTGAAGGTCGCAGGTTCGAATCCTGTCCCCGCTATTGAAAAAAGGTACCTTTGCGGTGCCTTTTTTTATACAGTTAATCTACCCGCGGTAGATAAACACCATCAAATTAATACCCGTACTCGCGGTTGATTAACACATCACCTGTGGATGGTACATTTTGCATTTATCAACTTATAAAAAGAAATTCAATTCGCCGTAGGCTAAATGCATGATGAATTGATTTGTTGATACTGGTATCCTTCGCTTATGATCGTACTACTTATCATCTGCCAACTTGCTTTCCCCGCCCTAATGCAAGAAATACCCAGCAGCACTATTTCAGATGGACCATACTTGTTTCTTCAAGAAGAGGGCACGATTAAAAGTATCACAATAGTTGAGAACGAATTAGAAATTTCTACTATTTCAATAACAGATGGCATCGCTGAAATTCCTACTTCAATTCCATCTGTTCCTATAATTTTAATTTCGCAGGCGTTAAACAAAATACCTCTAGCCACCGTTGCTATGCCAGACAAATTACTCGCAGTCAGTGACATAGAAGGGAACCTTGACCAATTACTGCAGTTTTTACAAGTCCATTCGGTAATTGACTCTGAGTATAACTGGAATTGGAAGAACAACCACCTTCTCTTTAATGGCGATTCTGTTGACCGCGGTGAACAAGTTACAGAATTACTCTGGTTCATTCGTAAACTACAACAGCAAGCTACTGATGCAGGCGGGCAAGTGCATTTTGTACTTGGCAATCACGATGTTATGATTTTGGCTGATGACATTCGGTACACACATCCTAAATACAAAATAGTTGTTGAAAAATCGGGAATCCCCTACCACCAATTGTTTGCGGATATGACCGTTCTCGGACAATGGCTACGAAATCAAAACAGCGCTGTGCAAATAGGTGCATACTTATTTGTACATGCTGGATACAGCCCTGAACTGAACCGCCTTAATCTTTCACTAAATGAAATCAATACAAATATACGCAAAACTATTGGTCCCCCTGCCTGGCCAGACAGAGATGTTTTAGCAACTTCATTAGCTTGGCACAGTAAAGGGCCGCTATGGTATCGCGGGTACTTTGATGCACACGCTGAAAAGTATGGCCCTAAACCAACGGAAGAAGAGCTTCAATTAATACTAAAACAGCACAACGCAGAAGCAATAATTGTTGGGCATACTGTTACAGGTGATGTGGGGTATCTCGATGGAAATAAACATCTAATTGGCATTGACGTCCACTGGGATACTCCAGGTAAGGGGCAGGGATTACTTATCTCAAATGGCACACTTAAAAGACTCCTTATGAATGGCGATTCAACAGAACTTATCCATATCAAGACAGAAGACTAATAAACCATGAGTACCATACAACCA
>CAWLAZ010000023.1:0-13375 GCA_963854955.1 Phycisphaerae bacterium
CTACAACTAGCAGTGATATTGCAGTATTTTTTGCTTTTACTGAACAAGAAATCCTTGAACTACTTCCACAAATATTAGAATTGCAATCCTCCAATATTCCAGTCGTGCTTTGTTGTGATGAGATGGGTTCAATCAATGAGTTACTTGAAGATTTAGATTGCACCTCTCTCGCTTGCGATCCAGAACCTTCTATTCTTGCAGGAATTCTATTCGGCATTCTTCAAAGAAGTGACCAAGTGGCGCAACTTAGAGGACAAGTTGGCTTTGTTCGAAAACTGCATGAAACACTTCAAGGTGATTTAGATTTATTACAAAAGGAATTAGAAACAGCGGCTACTATACAACGCGAATTTATGTCTAACGAGGTTCAAGAAGTACATGGCATTTCATTTTCTACTTTATGGCGACCTGCAAGTGTTGTCAGCGGTGACATGTACGACATCACGCAACTTGATGAGGACCATGTAGCTTTCTTTATTGCGGACGCAATTGGGCACGGCATTTCTGCTGCGATGCTAGCAATGATGCTTACTAGGACGCTCTCGGCGCATCGGCACAACGACGACGGAAAATTTGCAGAGCCAAAAGAAATATTACAACACCTAAATTCGGCTCTCTTAGAACGCTCAGGAAATCACACGCGTTTTGCTACTGCCGCATATGGTATTCTAAACTGCAAAACAAATATACTTACATTTGCAGGGGCAGGACATCCGCCTGCTTTACTAAGTCGTTTTGGTGTAGCACCAAAGTTACTCGATTCAGACGGTCCCCTACTTGGCGTTTTCGAAACAGATGAGTTTCCGCAACAAACAATACAACTTACAGCAGGTGACACCCTACTACTTTACTCTGATGGTTTCGAACATGCACTTGGCAATGAGGAATGTCCAAAGGACGAACTTCCTACATTTTTAAAATCAATGCATGATTTCTGTGCGAATACAAATGGAGACGTGCTAGACAACATCAATGCTTACTTAAACAATTCACTCGTTAAGACTGCTGAAGATGATCTAACAATGATTTGCTTGCGTGCAAAAACAACGATGCATTCACTTGGCCTTGCTGCTTAGAAGAACGAGTTATTTATTTTGCATCTTTCGAATAGTGTGCACCACTGTGCGTGCAAGAATATCTGTTTCTATATTGACCTTGTCGCCAATTTTCAATATTCCGAGTGTTGTTTCTTTTAGCGTTGTTGGCACGAGCGCAACGTCAAACCAATCATCGCCTACAGCGGCAATAGTCAACGAAATTCCATCAATGGTAATTGACCCTTTGTGCACGATTGTGTCGCTGTCAACATTGAGAAGACTGAACCTGATACGGCATGCGCCCTCTCCTTCTTCTGTCACAGCTAGTACGGTTTCAGCACCGTCAATATGGCCTTGTACAAAATGTCCGCCAAGCAATGAATCCGGCCGTAGCGATCGTTCAAGATTTACGGACGATCCGACATTCCAAGAACCAATGGTTGTGCAATCGAGTGTTTCTCGCACGACATCAAAAGAGATCTGTTTTTTAGCATTTTCTTCAGAAATACCTGCAACCGTCAAACAGCATCCAGATGTACATATGGACTCGCCCATTTCAAGTGGTGAATCCCATCCAGCACAGGAAATTACTAGACGAACACCACATTCATCGCTTGAAATCGAAACGACTTTTGCCATCTGTTGAATGAGACCTGTAAACATACTCGTATACCTTCTTCGGGTTGGGCTTGACTTGGAGAGGCGACTCTTCGATACTGTCCATTTCCCACAGCATGTAGTTGTGGGTTATGGAGAATATACAATGTTCAAACGACTACACACCACTATTGTACCTTTACTTTTACTTATTGCTGGCTCAGTTAACCCACTACAAGCGGCAAGCGAGCCAAAAGAAGTGACTATTGCTGGTTCGACTATATCGAGTTTGCAAAGTGCTGGATACAGAGTGGACTGGATCAATCAAGTTCCAACGAATGAACTTAGGTTGCCTACTATTTTGCAAGATTCCTTTTATACATTAAACGACGATGACTACCTCTCAAGATACGACTCGGTTACAGGCAAATGGCTTTGGTCAACGCCAATCGGAAACAATGTTTTTGACATGCTAAGCATTTCTTCCTTTCCTAGATTAGATAAAGTGTATGTGCTGAGCGATGGCTTGCTGTACAGCACAAATAATTTAACGGGCACTGCAACTTCTAATGGAATTGAAAAACCGCATGTGCATTTACGTTGGGTTCCGAACACACCCGCAATAGTGAGTGACAATTTACTTGTGTATGGATCAACTAAAGGCGATCTCGTTTGGCTCAATCCGTCAACCGGAGCCGTAAGTGCAAGGTATCAAATCGGAGATTCTATTAGTTCGGTTCCAGTTTCGATTTCTGCTCTTCGACATCCAGATGGAAGAATGCTCGAGTTAATTATTGGCGCTTCAAAAAACGGCACGCTTGTTGCTATCGACAAAGGTAGCCGAACACAAGCGTGGCGTATGCAACTTACCGCACCCGTCGTTGCACCAATTTCATCTGCAACAAACACAGAGCTTATTGGAGAAGAAACAATTCCAAGAAGTTCCGTTTTTATTGCTGGCCAAGATCAATATCTACGAGCAGTTGACACACACACGGGAAAACCACGCTGGCGTGTTCTTACTACAGCCCCACTCGAAGATGCACCAGCTGTATACGGCGATGTTCTTTACCAACAGATCCCTGGCGAAGGTCTCGCATGCTTTACCACTTTCCCACAGGATTTTTCTGGCAATAGGAAATGGACTGCAGCATTAGTAAACGGCGCCGTCTTCACAACGAATGCAAAAGGCCGCTTAGTAACATGGGATGCTCCCGCCAAAGTATTGCAAATACTTGATCCATTTAACGGTACAGTCATAAGAACTATTGCCTTGCCTGAAGCAAAAAACGTCCTTACTGATTCAGTTCAAAATGGGTCTATCTTTATCCTTACAGAAAACGACGAAATTATTCGTCTTGCTCCAAGGTAATACATCCACCATGTCCTACGATGCACCCATCACTCGTGCGCTTATTTCAGTAAGTAACAAAACAGGTATTGTCGAATTCGCTCGTTCGCTTGCAGATCGCAATATCGAGATTATTTCAACAGGTGGAACAGCTAAGGCAATTTCAGCAGCTGGAATTGACGTCACAAGTGTCGACGCACTTACAGGGTTTCCTGAAATGCTTGATGGGCGAGTTAAAACTTTACATCCGGTTATACACGGCGGACTACTTGGAGTCCGAGATGAGCCATCGCATGTTTCTGCAATGGAAGAACATAACATTCAACCGATTGACCTTATCTGCATTGACCTTTACCCTTTTGAAGAAACTATCGCTCGCGAGGGCGTGACGAGAGCCGAAGTCATCGAACAAATTGATATTGGTGGGCCTGCGATGATCCGTTCTGCAGCAAAAAATCATAAATTTGTTACCGTCGTCACAAATCCTCATCAATACGAACTTGTTCTTGCAGACCTTGATGCAAATAACGGCGGAACAACATTCGAACTTCGCGAAGAATTTGCCAAATATGCTTTTTTAAGAACAGCGGACTACGACACAACGATAAGCCAGTGGATGGAAACTGAAACGGATGAAATGCATTCGAGATTAAAAGTTCATGGGATATTGAATCAAAAACTGCGATACGGAGAAAATCCTGATCAAAAAGCCGCGGTCTATAAAAATGCGCATCATGCAGGGCCAAGCGTAGTGAATGCTGATGTTGTAGCTGGAAAACCACTGAGTTACAATAATCTCATGGATGCCGCTTCCGCACTAGAACTGGTGCAAGATTTACACAGCGCAACGCAACTTCCATCAGCGGCCATCATAAAACACGCTAATCCTTGCGGGGCAGCAATAGCAAAAACACTGAATGAAGCAGTTGATGCCGCATGGAAATGCGACCCTCTTGCTGCATTCGGTGGCATCGTTGCCCTCTCAGGGGAAGTGTCACTTGAAACTGCTCGAATCATTTCACAGGGCGAAAAGTTTTTAGAAGTGATTGTTGCACCATCATTTACTAAAGAAGCGACTGAAGCACTCAGCGAACGTTGGAAAAATATTCGATTACTTGCCGTTGGCACTGAACCAAGGCAACAATCTTGGCTTCAAATAAAATCTGTCGAAGGTGGTATTCTTGTACAAGAAAATACTCCTATGACGGCACGACCAGATGAATGGGAACATGTTGCGGGACCAGCACCAAGTGACCAGCAAAAGCGCGATGCAATCATTGCGTGGATTACATGTGGGCACTTAAAATCTAATTCCATTTCAATCATCGATAATAGTGCTCTCATTGGAGGTGGCATGGGGCAAGTCGACCGTGTATCTGCAGCTCGCCTTGCAATTTTGCGCGCTGGAAACACACTTGCAAAAGCCTCCGCCGCCGTTGCTGGATCGGATGCTTTCTTCCCATTCGCCGATGGGCCGGCACTACTTATTGACGCGGGTGTCACATGCATAGTGCAGCCCGGCGGAAGTCGCCGTGACCAAGAGACTATTGACCTATGTGATCAACGCGGTGTTACGTTACTTCATACCGGCAATCGCTGTTTTCGACATTAACACTCTTCAAGTTCGATTGACCAATACGCGTTATTCAAAAATGCTTTCCATGTGTGGTATTGATTAGAACCAATGCGCAACTTCCGTGCAACACAATGGGAAGGTTTAACTGGTTTCTGAATTAAACACATGTTTGCCTGCCTAGGTGTCCGACCGCCTTTTTTAGTGTTGCATTTCATACAGGCACAAACGAGGTTCACCCATGAATTTTCGCCGCCCTGCACGCGAGGAACGACATGATCGAGGGTCAAATCGCTTGCGCCAAATCGCTTGCCGCAATATTGGCATTTATTTTTATCTCTTGAAAATAAATTACGCCGCGTCAATCGTATTTGAGGTTTTAAAAACTTATCGTACGTAAGAAGTCGAATGATTTTGGGTACTGCAATTTCCAGTGTTGGAAGTCGTAACCAACGATGATTTTCTGGTTCAAATTCTTTTTGCAATGTTGCAACATCCATCCAATCGCGGAGACCGTAGGTAAGATACTTGCCGTCTTCGATGGATAGAATTTCTGCCGCTTCTCTACAAAGAAGTGTAAATGCTTCTCTTGCATGGCAAATACGAACAGCGGTATAGCCACGATTAAGCACAAGAACTTTTTCATCTAGGGACAAAGCTGCAGACATCAAATACCTCCGATGTACTTTGTATCAGATTGTGAAAAGAAATGTAGTGTTATGTAGCGCTGATTGTGACATCGACTTTTGGAGTCGGCACCACAAGATCAAGGCGAAGCGGTTTTCGTTTTCCATCCCCATCGTAGGGAATGTTGTCTTGATCGATGATCTGCTGAATCGCCATGACTGCATCGATGAGCATTTCTGGCCTTGGCGGACATCCAGGCACATACACATCTACCGGTATAAATTGGTCTATACCTTGCACGACTGCGTACGTATCGAATAATCCGCCGGTGGAAGCGCAAGCGCCCATTGAAATGACCCATTTTGGCTCGGTCATTTGTAGATAAATACGCTGGAGCACCGGCATCATCTTTGTCGTTACTCGTCCTGCGACAATCAAAAGGTCGGCTTGCCGTGGACTGAAGCGAAACACTTCTGCACCAAAACGGGCTAAGTCGTAGCGACTTGATGCTGTTGCCATCAATTCGATACCGCAACATGCTGTTGCAAATGGCATAGGCCAAACGCTTGAACGCCTGGCCCAGTTGATAACTCGACTGACTTGGGTCGTCATGTATCCGTCGACTGGAATGGCTTGTTCAATACCCATACGGTGTACATAATACAAACTGTCGCATCAACTGGGTGAATTGATGCGACAGAGTTGCACATTGATTTGTATTCATTTATTTGAACTTAGGCAGCTGAACCAAAATTGGCATCTGCTGGCACTATTTCGAATAATCGGTCGAGGCGCATTAACTCAAAGAGTTCCTTCAGATGGTTGGTAAGTCCAACTATTGAGGTGTCAGCGTTGCAGTGCTCTGCAGTATTTCGGACATCGATACACATGCCAAGCCCAAGACTTGAGATGAATTGAATTTCACTAAAGTCAATAACTAGATGATTTACCTTGCTTCCTAACTCTTTTAGTTTTCCATTCACGGCGTTTGCCACTATTGAGGCCTCCTTTTCACCAATTCGAGGCCCGACTATGCAGGCCTTCATGGTGCCGTTGGAAAATGAAATATCGACGAAGAGAGATCGACGATTGTTAGTGCTGTTATTTGTATTGAATCCGTTCATATTTGTGCTTTCGGTCATTTTTGTGCTCCACTGTTGCGTACTCCAAGAAAACCACCCTTTTCTTCATTCCTTTCACTCCTTACAAATTTAATTGACTTAGAGCCAATTTAATTAACTAGCTCTGAGTCAATTAAATGATTTTGTGCGAAATTAGATTGATTTAGTGACTTGATGGACAGTAGAAGCGATTTGGAGTCCCAAAAGGATAATAAGCCACATCAAATACAACCAAAACATAAAAATAGGCACTAGGCCCAAAGAACCATACATTTGACGTAATGAAATTGCGTGGTTGAAATACAATCCAAGAGATTCTTTGCCAAAAAGGAGCAAAACAGCAGCAACCAACGCCCCAATCATTATTCCACGCATTTGCATTCGAATAGTAGGCACCACTCGATAAATTAACATTAAAAGTACCCAACCGAGTAAAAAGTCCCACACTTTATCGACCGACCACCGTAGCCATTCCCAAGGCATCGTGGACGAAAAAATGGAACTCGCAATGGAATCAATCCATAAAGTCCCCGCAAGAAGTGCCGGACCAAATGAAAACAAGAGTAAATACATGGGAACACGTTTTGCCCAGGCTCTGCCTTTGTTACTTCCACAAATACTTGTAAAAGAGGTTTCAATATCTACAATCAACGTGATAGCTGAATAAGCAAGCACGCCAAACCCGATCCAAGTCAACGTTGCGATATCAACGTTCATACCACTGGATACTATGTCAGAAAGCCAGCTCCCAAGCGTCACAATAGCACCGCTATCTCCTGTACCAAGTTGAAATTGATTCATTCCAGACGCTGCAATGCCCTCATGCAAATATTCTGCAAATTCCTCTTTACCGAGTAGCCATTTCGCTACAGCTGTGCCCACAACAATCATCGGCAACATGCCAAACAGCGTTCGATAGGTAAGCGACGCCGCCATCATGCTTGCACGATCTTCTGAAAGTTGCTTTACTCCCTGCCGAACTAATTTCCATGTATACAAAACAAACCGCTCCCAGCGGCTTAATTCTTCAATTGGATTCTTAATTGCTTCTTCTAGTCGTTTAATTATCGTATGGAAACGCATGGAACGTGGTAGACTAGCCAAAATGGGCTGGAATACCAACACCGAATCATCAGAACATGACCCAACTTTGCCTTTTAGAGATGCAAACCGTGGCCAACGCCTGCAACGCGTGATGGCCTCCGGCGGCATTGCCTCTCGCCGTAAATGCGAAGAAATGATCGAATCTGGTGAAGTCAAGGTAAATGGCGTGTTAGTGGACTTCCTCCCAGCTTGGATTGACCCAGCGACTGATCGAGTTACCATTGCTGATCGTAAACTCAATCTGCATGCTGAAAGCGTCTATGTGATGTACTACAAACCACGCGGGATTGTCTGCACTATGGCAGATCCTGAAGGACGCCCTTGTATTGGTGACATTGTCGTCCATCCTTCTGGCGTCCGCATTTTCCCCATAGGACGGCTTGATATGGACAGTCAGGGACTTCTCCTGCTCACCAACGACAACGTGCTTGCCAACGAACTTACGCACCCCAAACACCATGTAAGTAAAACTTACGAAGTCGCTGTTCGAGGCCGGATAAGCGAAGAAACACTTGGAAAGTTGCAAAAAGGTATTTATCTTGCCGATGCCCATACAAAACACGATGTAAAGCGAAAAGGGCAACGAGCAACAATTAAAAATATTGAACTCGTTAAGCACGACCGAGACCGCACCTTGTTAAAAATTACGCTTGCTGAAGGTCGTAACCGTCAAATCCGCCGAATGCTTGCAATAGTTGGGCATCCTGTTAAACGACTTCGAAGAACGCATATTGGACCAGTTGCCCTCAAAGGACTTCGCCCAGGTCAATGGCGCGATTTAACGTTGCAAGAATTTAATTCGCTTCAGAACTCGGTTCGTCGCGAGAAGAATTAAGATCAAAATCCAAAGCAGATGCGTCATTGAGCAAGGCAATAATAATTTCACCACTCGTGTCTTCACTTTGCGTAATGGTCACTTTACGGATACGGACTAATTCAAGGGTCGCTAAAAACATACCGACTCGCTCAGGGGCGGATAAACCAGCAAAAGTTGCTGATAGAGGCAATTGGCTTGTTGCGCTTGTTTCTAATCTTTCGAGTAGTTCTTCTTGGCATACTTCAATTGGCACATCATCAAAAGCAATATGGTGCCCATCAAGACGAGAAAAATCAATAGAACTCGCAATATGCTCATAGGCGTCTGACAGATCCAAAATATGCACATCATCAAGTTCAAGCGCTGGCTCTTCGTCAACCTTTGGCAAACTTGTTGTTCCGATGCTGACCTCATACCGCAGTCCGAAAGAAATTCTGCGTTCGTCTAACAATTCCGAAGCAGTTCTAAACCTTTGATACGAAAGTAATTGCCTAATTAGATCTCCGCGAGGATCCTCATTGGCTTCATCGCCAAGCTCTTGATCATCTTCTGCCGCTTGCTCTGGCGGCACAAGGGAGCGAGATTTAATCTCAATTAGTGTAGCTGCCATGACAAGAAATTCACCCGCCATTTCAACATCAACACCCCCACCGCTTTTGAGGACATCTAGGTACTCATCTGTAATTTTAGCAATCGGAATATCGTGGATATCCACTTCCGCACGACGAACAAGGTACAAGAGAAGGTCCAAAGGACCATCAAAAGCATCAATTGCTATTCTGAATTGTTCTTGCGGCATCGACATTGGCGTAATCGTACCCGTGGGGTACAATGTACATCATAGTTTCATGAACGCACCACGAACACAATCAAATACAAGTTTATCTTCGGAACATGCATTTATTTGCGATGTTCTCCAAGCAGAGTCAAATGCCATCAATGCAGTCATTGATCGTATTCATACCAATAAGAATCACATCGCAACATGGACTCTTGCTATCGATATTCTTGCAACTTGCGAAGGGCATGTCGTTTTCAGTGGTATGGGAAAATCTGGACTTATTGGCGCGAAGCTATCGGCGACGTTTTCCTCGATCGGACAACCGTCGCACGTTGTACACCCTGCTGAAGCTGTGCACGGTGACCTTGGCTCTATTCGAAGGCACGACGTCGTGGTGCTTATGAGTTATTCAGGGACAACGGAAGAAGTTGTAAACCTTGCAGCAATTTTACGCACCGATGGCATTCCATGCATTGGTATTTCGAAATCAGACGATTCACCGCTAGCTAAACTCTGCGCAGTGCATATTTCTATTGGCTCATTATCTGAGGCCTGCCCACTTAATCTTGCGCCCACAGCATCAACAACGGCAACGCTTGCCATTGGCGATGCATTAGGGCTTGCAGTTTCAAGAAGAAGAAACTTTACCGCGGACGAATTCCACAAGCACCACCCTGGCGGCATGCTTGGTATCGGGCTTCGAACAATTACTGAAATCATCAGATTAAAAGTCGGCGAAAATCTTCCCGTTATTCAAGACAACACTTCCGTTGGTGATGCGCTAGAACAAGCAAGACCAGAAGAAGGCGTTCGTCGGGCTGGAGCAATTTTGCTTGTAGATGAAGAAGGAAAACTTACCGGCATTTTCACTGATGGAGACTTGCGTCGTCTTGTCATTGCAGACAATGCACCCATGGAACGAATTATTGGTGAGGTAGCAACAACGAATCCAAGACGATTACTTGCAAGCGCACTTGTTCGCGATGCAAAACAACTTGTTACTGAATACCGTGTGGACGAAATTCCAGTGGTAGACGACAACAACCATCCTATAGGTTTAATCGACGTGCAAGATCTCATCGCAATGAAAGTAGTTTCGGAGTAACAATGTCCGTCATAGTTGCCATCAAAAAAAATAACCGAATCGTCATGGCTGCAGATACGCTGACCACGTTCGGTGATTCTGAAGTTATGCCCCAAGAAAATGCACGCACGCCAAAAGTTGGCAGAATTGGCGACTCTCTCATTGGCGGTGCTGGCTGGGCGGTATACGACGATATTCTCAACGATTATTTATCAACGCGACCGACTCCAGATTTAACAAGCGCAAAAAAAATATTTTCATTCTTTCTAGAATTCTGGAAAGCACTGCACGAGCAATACACATTTGTTAATGACCAGGCAGCGCAAGCGATGTCGCCCTTTGGTGATTTAGATTCCACATTTCTAATCGCCAATGCAGGAGGCATTTTTACCGTTGCTTCAGACCTTGGCGTTACACCACTTAGTCGGTACTACGCCATTGGCTCAGGCGGCGAGTATGCAATTGGCGTCTTATACACATTATATGACCGAACGGATGACATTAAAGAAATTGCGACAGATGCCGTTAAAGCAGCAATCGCATTGAATCTACAATGCGGCGGCGCAGTGGATGCGCTTGAACTTACGATATGAAAACAACTGCAGAAAATATCACTGTACTTGCTCTTGATGTTGATGGCGTCTTAACCGATGGCACTATCACACTTGACCCGAAAACAAAAGAAGAAGCTAAAACCTTTCACGTTCATGATGGGCAAGGCATATCACTTTGGCAAAATGCTGGCAACCATGTCATTCTTATTAGTGGAAGGAATGCTTTGTGCGTACAACATCGCGCAAAAGAATTACTTATTCCCCACGTTTTCCAAGGCAGCAAGGATAAAATATCTGACCTTGCAACAGCCCTCGAAGTAATTGGTGCAACTCCAGAACAAACATGTTTTGTCGGCGATGACCTTGGCGACATATCCATAATGAAACATGTCGGCTACAGCGTTGCTGTTGGCAACGCAACGCATGAAGTATGCGCGCTCGCTGATTTTACAACAACTACCCTCGGTGGTCATGGAGCAGTTCGTGAAGCAATTGAACACTTAATGCATGCAGCGGGAACTTGGACCGCAGCTGTTGATTCCTGTAATGCAGATCACGTGCAACAATGAATCAATATTCGCCCCATAAACATGCCTCAAAACGAATAGCCCTTCTTGTTGTTGGAGTCACTTCGTTATTCTCTATACTCGTCATCGCGCTCCTCTTTGCAATTGGTGACAAAGAACAAGTACAACAAGAGAGAGCACAAAGCGATGACATCATTGACTTGCTCGAGTCCACAGCAGAGAGGCCCGACGTTGCGGGAACAGATGACCAGGCGGGGCTTGGTCTTGAATTACCGCAAGGTGGCTGGGTACAGCAAACTGATGCATTGGGCAACTTGTCCCAGCAATACCGTTGCGAAGCATTAGATCCAAACCCACCAGACCTGCCGATTGGCTGGATAGAAATGCAAAAGCCAGAAATTGAGCTTTTCCTTTCTGACAATAAGTTAATTGTGATTACGGGCGATAAAGGAATCGCAAATGCGCCAAAACGAATACTCGAGTCGGGCGAAATCGCAGGGCATGTCCGCGTCGAAATGTACGAGCTTGACGTATATGGGAAACGAATTACACAAGAGCCAAGTATGGTGCTGACAACACCGCAAGCAAGTTTCGACAATTTTTTAGGTGAAATCACATGCGACAGTGAAGTTAGAATTGTTTCTGCATCTCAAAAACTTTCTGGCAGACGTCTAACCGTGCGTTTCAATGACAAAGTTGGCAGAATAGAATATTTACGGCTTGAAGAACTTGATTACTTAGATTTCTTTCCTGATGCAATGGTTACCACTGCTTCGCAACCAACGCCTATTGCGCGTACCCACCAAATTGAACTTCAAAGAATTAAGAATACGCAACAATCCACAGAATCGCCAGCCCACGATCCCCCTGCACTTCTTGCACTTTCTACGCCTATTACTTCATCGCATCGAATTCACGCAGCTGCTGTAGAACAAAGCAACGAGTATTACATTTTGACATTCCTTGATAATGTCACAATTTTACAAGGCGAACAACATACTGGACGTGTTGCTTTTGCTGACAAACTAACGGTGGCATTTTCAGATGAAAGCGATTCGTCTTCCATGAAGAGTAAAAATAGAAAACCTAGGACCAGCCCTATGATGTATGCAGGAATCCCAACAACTATCGTTGCCCTCGCCCTTTCAGCACCACCACCTCAAGACCAAGCAATGCAAAAACCCATTCGACTAACATGCGATGATGGTTTAATGATGGTCCCATTGTTCGATGAGAAACGTATGCCGTCTTCCTTGCAGGACACAAGGGTTGAGCTTTTTGCCTCAAGCAGTTCTCCAGTAAAACTTATTGACAACATTGACCATCTAACAGCAACCGGCGACTTGCTTCGATACGAAATAATCGATGACCGTGTTGACTTGTTTGGGACACCTGGCTTGCTCGTCATGAACGACATGGAAACACAATCTGATCATCTATGGGTTGCACGAAATCAGGGCGAAGGCGGCGCAATTGGCAAAGGCCAAATGACGCCTGTGAGTACAAATGCACAAGCGACATCGCTTATATGGAACGACGGCGTTGACTTTTTCTTCGACAGCAACGACGATGCGCTTGAAAAAGTTATATGCAACGGCGAAGTAATACTTTCAGATGATGGTTCAACAGTTGATTGCGAAATACTCACAGTGCATTTTGCACCCGATGCTGCAGGCGGCTCTTCTCCAACAATGGCTATTGCAACTGGGCAAGTGAAAGCCGTCAGTGACACCCAAACCATGTGGTCTGACGAAGCTCGTGTCACATTCAAATCCTCTGACGGTGAGCCAACTGAAGATGGATCCATGTTCAAGGGCACGAAGGCAGACAAAATGTTTGCCAGTGGCGATGTCCAAGTCATGATGGATGATGGCGGCAGAGCATTTTGCAATTCCCTCGAAGGCAATATTTCACAAGACATTGCAATCCTCGAAGGCAATGTTGTCATTGCTTACAAGCGGATGCTCATGAACCGTGGAGATTTTGCGACACTTACTTTAAACCGAAATTCAGGTAAGGGGCGATGGAATGGAGCAGGCCAAGCACTCTTTCTTGATTTACCTATTGATGTATCTCCAGATCACCGAATTGATCGCCCAAATATAGATTCCGAAATTAACACTCCCGAATCAAGCATCAATATTTCTATGCGGGCTAATTGGAAGAAATCCATGCATCTTGACCGCACGTTTAATGACCATG